>JACCUZ010000311.1 GCA_013698395.1 Sporichthyaceae bacterium | reverse complement strand
TACGTCGGCGGCCCCAACGCTCACCTGCTGCCCGTGCCGATGATGAACATCCTCAACGGAGGAGCTCACGCCGACACCGGTGTCGACGTGCAGGAGTTCATGATCGCCCCCATCGGAGCAGGCACGTACCGCGAGGCGTTGCAGTGGGGCACCGAGACCTATCACGCGCTGAAGTCGGTGCTGCGTCAGCGCGGCCTGGCGACCGGCCTCGGGGACGAGGGCGGCTTCGCCCCCGATCTCGCGAGCAACCGCGATGCCCTCGACCTCATCACGGTGGCAGTGGAAGCGGCCGGATTCTCCCTCGGGGACGACATCGCGCTCGCGCTCGATGTGGCCGCCACCGAGTTCTTCGCGGACGGCTCCTACACCTTCGAGGGCGCGCCGCGGTCGGCGGACGACATGGCTGCGTACTACGCCGAGTTGCTGTCGGCCTACCCCTTGGTCTCCATCGAGGACCCGATGAGCGAGGAGGACTGGGCTGGTTGGCGCGGCCTTACTGACCAGCTCGGCGACCGGGTGCAGATCGTCGGGGACGACCTGTTCGTCACCAACCCGGAGCGGCTGGCCCGGGGCATCCGGGAGTCGACCGCCAACGCCCTGCTGGTCAAGGTCAACCAGATCGGCACCCTCACCGAGACTCTCGACGCGGTCAGCCTGGCTCACCGCAGCGGCTACCGGTGCATGATGAGCCACCGGTCCGGCGAGACGGAAGACACCACCATCGCTGACCTGGCGGTAGCCACCGACTGCGGCCAGATCAAGACCGGCGCCCCGGCCCGGTCCGAGCGGGTCGCGAAGTACAACCAGCTGCTGCGCATCGAGGAGGAGCTCGACGACGCCGCGCGGTACGCCGGCCGGGCCGCCTTCCCGCGGCACGCTGCCTGAGGCGTCGTCGCGGCATGCGGGAGGACCAGGGGGACGGCGAGGGGAGATCTCGGGCCAGCCTTACCGGCCGGGCAGCGGTGCTCGCGGTCGTGGTCTGCATGCTGGCGATCTCGATCGCTTATCCGCTGCGGGAGTACCTCGCGCAGCGCAGCGACATCGGGGAGTACCGGCAGCGCCTCACGGAGCAGCGGGAGCGGGTCGCCGCGCTGGAGGCCGCCCATCAGCGTTGGCAGGACCCGGCCTACGTCGAGGCGCAGGCCCGCGAGCGCCTCCGGTACGTCATGCCGGGGGAGACGGCGTACGTGGTCCTCGAGGCCGGCGAGGCTCCCGCACCGGACGGCGTCATCTCCAAGGCGCCCTCGGACCCGGAACGCACCCCGTGGTTCGCGGACCTCTGGCGCAGTGTCGAGGTAGCCGGCGCGGTGGGTAAGCGCTGACCCGTCCCGTGACCGATCAGCTCACCGACCGAGATCTCGCGGCAGTGGCGGCGCAGCTAGGCCGCGAGCCGCGGGGCGTCCGGCGCGTCGCGCACCGTTGCCCGTGCGGAGCACCGGACGTGGTCGAGACAGCGCCGCGGCTTCCCGACGGCACTCCGTTCCCCACCGTCTTCTACCTCACCTGTCCCCGCGCCGCTGCCGCCGTCGGCACGCTGGAGGCCAGCGGAATGATGCGGACGATGACCCAGCGGCTGGCCCACGACGCCGACCTGAGCGCGGCCTACCGGTCGGCGCACCAGGACTACCTCGCAGCCCGGGAGCGGATCGAGAAGGTGCCGGAGATAGCGGCTGTCTCCGCTGGCGGCATGCCCGATCGCGTCAAGTGCCTGCATGTCCTCGTCGCTCACAGCCTTGCCGAGGGCGAGGGAGTCAACCCGCTTGGTGACGAGGCGCTGGCAGCCCTGCCGGCGTGGTGGTCAGCCGGATCCTGCGTGAGCTCGTGAGCTCGTGACTCGGGTCGCTGCCGTGGACTGTGGCACCAACTCCATCCGGCTCCTGGTCGCCGACGTCGACGCCGCGGCCGGAACGCTGCGGGACGTGGACCGACGGATGGAGGTCGTCCGGCTCGGTGAGGGTGTCGACCGCACCGGTCGCATCTCGTCCGCAGCGTTGCAGCGGACCCTCGCCGCCTGCGACACCTTCGCCGACGTCGTACGCGACACGTGCGCCGAGCGCGTGCGGTTCGTTGCGACCTCGGCCTCCCGTGACGTCGACAACCGAGCCGAGTTCGTCGCCGGTGTCCGGGACCGCTTCGCTGTCGACCCGGAGATCGTGACCGGTGACGAGGAGGCGGTGCTGTCCTTCCTCGGCGCGACGCGCGAGCTGGTCGGCTCGGGCCTGGAGCAGCCGTTTCTCGTCCTCGACATCGGCGGCGGCTCGACGGAGCTCGTACTGGGTGCCGACCGGGTCGAGGCGGCACGCTCGGTCGATGTCGGCTGTGTACGGATGACTGAGCGCCACCTGCACGACGATCCGCCGACGTCCGCGCAGGTGGCCGCCGCACGAGCCGACGTCGAGGCGGCGATCGGCTCGGCCACCACCACCGTGCCGCTCCAGCGGACCGGCACGCTGGTCGGCCTGGCGGGCTCGGTGACCACGGTCGCTGCGATGGCGCTCGGCCTACCGACGTACGACCCGGAAGCCATCCACCACAGCCGCATCAGTGCGGACGAGGTGCACGAGGTCACGCGCTCGTTGCTGTCGATGACCCGCGACCAGCGGGCCGCGTTGCCGTTCATGCACCCTGGCCGTGTCGACGTGATCGGCGCCGGCGCGCTGATCTTGTCGGTGGTGGTGGAGCGGGCTCCGGTCGACTCCGTAGTTGTCAGCGAGCACGACATCCTCGACGGCATCGCCTTCAGCCTGGCGGACTAGGTCAGATCGCATGAGCAGCGCTCTGGGTGGGGGGACACATCTGGGGCAGCAGTCGACCAGAGTGACCTCCTGGCCGCCACTCCCATACCACCAGCACCGATTGTGTCCCGGAGTCGGGGGGGCGGCGGGTGGCGGGTGGCGCGGCGGGTGGCGGCTCGTGGTCCATCCTGTCCA
>JACCUZ010000268.1 GCA_013698395.1 Sporichthyaceae bacterium | reverse complement strand
ATCCAGCACCCGATACTTACGGCCCAAGCGTTTGACTCCCGACTGCTCGGCAACAAGCAGCGGCGGAAGGTGACGAACCCATGATGTTCCTTGCGCTGCTCGTGCCGTTCGGCCTGCTCGCGGTCCTGCTCGGGATGGAACGCCTCGAGCGTTGGACGACCCGCGACCGCGACGACACCTGACCAGCACCGACCAGCCCCTCCGGACCGCCGCTCAGCGCAGGTCCCCCGGCCACGGCAACGGGGCGGCTCCTGCGGTCTGGTCGATGACCTGCCGGAGATACCACCGGCGGAACGCGACCACGTCTGCGGGAGCCTCGAGAGTCAGCAGCGTGCCATCACGGCAGAAGACGTCGGTCTCGTCGAGCATGACATCGAGCGTGGCACTGGCCTCGGCCGCCGACGCCGGCAGCGAGATGGTGAAGTCCCGTGAGGTCTCACCGCGACGAACGGCGGCGTCGCGTTCTTCCTCGTGGGCCTGCTGGCGCGCGTAGCGGCGGCCGAGGGCGTCGATAAGGGCGAGCAGCCGGACCGGGATGGAGTCATGCGCCTGTGGCGCGGAGGCTGACAGCAGGGCGAACTCGCGGAATACCTCCTCGTAGTGCTGGCTCGAGCGCACGCCGAGGCGAAGCGGATAGCGCAGCAGAACCACATCGACCAACGGGTCCTCGGCGCTGCCGGGCTCCGGACGACCCTCCTCTGAGCGCTGGGAAGCATCAGAGGTCACCGCCACCACCCTTCACCAGGTCGTTCTCGGCGAACGGCTCCCACCCGTCCTCCGACGGCTCACCCACGTCGAACCAGATCGTCTTGCCCATGTCATCGGGCTGCACGCCCCAGGCGACGGCCAGCTGGTCAAGCAGCCGCAGGCCACGCCCAGTCGCCGACATGGTCGGGAAGCTGTGCAGACGCGGCGGTACCGGTGACCCGTCTCTCACCTCGATGCGGGCACCCGGGAACTTCGCCGCGACCAGGACACGCAGCGGGCTCCGAGCGTGCAGCACGGCGTTGGTAACAACCTCCGACACCAGCAGGACAGCAACCTCGACGTCGACGGCGCTGTCGTCCAGCTCCGCACGCACGAAGCGTCGAGCGACCCGCACACTTTCCGTTGATGGCGGCAGGTCTAGCGCGCTCACGGCGCCCAGGCTAGCGCCTCGGGGTGGCCGTGGATCAGTCAGCGCAGGCTCCGTCGCTCGCGGTCCTGCGCGTCCATCGCGGCTGCTTCTTCGGGCGTCGGAGCCGAGCCACCGAGCCGGCGCGGTTGCCACCAGGTGTCATCGGGATCCCGCGGGCGGTCGACGTACGTCTCCTGCGCCTCGTGGAGCATCTGCTGCATCCGCCCACGCAGTGTCTCGCTCACCCCCGCCGGGTTCTCCCCGCGAGCACCGCTGAGCGGCTCGCCGACGGCCACGGTGATCGGCACGCGGGTCCGTCCTAACCGCTTCGGGCGGCCCTTCGTCCAAACCCGCTGGGAGCCCCAGATCACGGTCGGCAGGATCGGCACCCGGGCCGACAGGGCCAGGCGGACGGCACCGGCCTTGAACTCCTTGAGCTCGAAGGAGCGGCTGATCGTGGCCTCGGGAAAGACGCCGATGATCTCCCCCTGCTTGAGCGCCAACAGCGCGGCCCGGAACGACGCCGAACCGGCCTCGCGGTCCACCGGGATGTGATGCATACCGCGCATCAACGGTCCGCTGACCCTGTGGGTGAAAACCTCCTCCTTCGCCATGAACCGCACCAGCCGGCCCGCCGGGCGCGCCGCCAGCCCGGCATAGGTGAAGTCGAGGTAGCCGATGTGGTTGATCGCCATGACCGCGCCACCCGTGCGCGGGACGTTCTCAGTTCCGGACAGGGTGAAGCGCAGCCCCTGCATCGCAAAGACCCCACGTGCCAGGGCGATGACGGTCGGGTAGACGAGATCGGCCACCCGGGAAACCTAATGGACCCCGCCGACCGCTCGCGTTCTCAGCGCTCGACCTCGAGAGCGGCGAGGAGGCGGTCCACCGCCGCGTCAATGTCGCCGGCGCCGGTGACGGTCACGTCGGGGTTCTCCGGTGGCTCATAGCCCTGGCCGACCCCGGTCATGTTCGGCAGCGTGCCGGCCTTCGCCTTGGCATAGAGGCCCTTAGGGTCGCGCCGCACCACCACGTCGGCCGGCGTGTCGACGTAGACCTCGAGAAACTCGTCCTGCGAGAACAGCCCCTTCGCCGCTCGCCGGTCACCGCGGAACGGTGAGACCAGCGAGACGATCACGACCAAACCCGCGTCCATCATCAGCTTGGCCGTCTCAGCGACGCGGCGGACGTTCTCGGCCCGGTCCTCCGGGGTGAACCCCAGGTCCTTGTTCAGCCCGGTGCGCACCCCGTCACCGTCGAGGACATAGGTGTGCATCCCCAGCCCGAGCAAGGCGGCTTCCAAAGCATCAGCGATCGTCGACTTGCCGGCACCGGGCAGACCCGTGAGCCACAAGACCCGGGGCCGCTGGTTCTTCAGCACGGCTCGCGCGTTGCGGTCGACCGTGAACGCGTGCGGCACGACGTTGTGCGCGCGGCGCAGTGCGTGGCGGACAAGTCCGGCAGCCACCGTGTCACGGCTCACCCGCTCGACCAGCAGGAAGCCTCCGGTGTCCCGGCACAGCTCGTATGGGTCCAGCGGCACGGGGGTGTCGGTCGCGATCTCCACATGGCCGATGTCGTTCATCTTGAACGTGCGAGCCGCCATCTCCTCACCGGACACCACGTCGCGTCGGCCGCGGATGGCAGTCACGACCGCGGGCACCTCGAGGGAGCCGGAGACCAGCAGGTACGAGCGCCCGTGGCGCAGCTCCTCCTCCCCTGTCCAGACCAGGTCCGCGGCGAACGCGGTAGCCGGCCGGGGGAACTGGTCCACGCCCATGCCCTCAGCGGGGGCAACGAGCAGGTCACCGCGGGTGACGTCGGTCTCGGTCTCCAGCGTCAGCACGACAGCTTGGTCCACCCGTGCCACGTCCAGGTCCCCTCCCATCGTGATGACGCGCTCCACCGTCGTGGAGATCGAGCCGGCGTTCACCACGACCTTGTCCCCCGGTCGGACCTCGCCGGCGACCACGGTGCCCGCGTAGCCCCGGAAGTTGTCGGCACGAACGACGTACTGCACCGGGAAGCGGAACGGCACCGTCCGCAGGTCGGCTGCCGCGGCCGGACGCCAGGTCGTCAGCGCCTGGAGCACCGTGGGGCCGTGGTACCAGCGCATGGCCTCCGAGGGCTCGATGACGTTGTCACCGGTGAGAGCGCTCACCGGGATGACCGAGACCTCGTCGAGGTCGAACCGCGCGGCGGCCGAACGGATCTGGCCGGCGAAGTCCTCGAAGGCCACGTGCTTGAAGTCGACCGCGTCCATCTTGTTGATCGCGATGATGACCGTGCGCACGCCCATCAGGGCGCAGACGGTGAGGTGGCGGTGGGTCTGCGCCCGGATCCCTCGGGAGGCGTCGACGAGCAGGATGGCGATGTCCGCGGTGGAGGCGGCGACAGCCATGTTGCGCGTGTACTGCTCGTGGCCCGGGGCGTCGGCGATGATCGCCCGGCGCCCGGACGGCAGGTAGAGGTGGCGGTAGGCCACGTCGATGGTGATGCCCTGCGCGTGCTCGGCCTCGAGCCCGTCGGTGAGCATCGAGAAGTCGACCTCACCCTTGGGGATGGTGGAGCCGCTGCGCCGGGTGCTGCGGGCGTACTCCAGGATGTCGTCCGGGACGCTGTCGGTCTCGGCGAGCAGGCGGCCGATGAGGGTGGACTTGCCGTCGTCGACCGACCCGCATGCGACGACGCGCACGATCGGGTGATCGAGAAGAGCCTCCGTCGCGTCGGTCAGTGCCATCAGAAGTACCCCTCGGCCTTCTTGCTCTCCATGGACCCGCCGCCCTCGCCGTCGATGAGTCGGCCGGCGCGCTCGGAGCGCCGGTCGACGAGCATCTCAGCCAACAGGTCGTCGAGGGTGTCCGCCTCGGACTCGACGGCTGCGGTGAGGGGATAGCAGCCCAGAGTGCGGAACCGTACGCTGCGCGCCTGGGGCTGTTCCCCTTCCCTGAGCGGGAAGCGGTCGTCATCAACCATGATCAGTTGACCGCCGCGCTCGACGACCGGCCGCGGCTTGGCGAAGTACAGGGGCACGACGTCGATGCTCTCGCGCTGGATGTACCGCCAGATGTCGAGCTCGGTCCAGTTCGACATCGGAAACACCCGCATGGTCTGTCCCTCGGCCAGCGACGTGTTCGCCGTGCGCCAGAACTCGGGCCGCTGCTTGCGCGGCTCCCACCGGTGACCCGGCTCGCGCAGGGAGAAGACCCGCTCCTTGGCGCGGGACCGCTCCTCGTCACGGCGTGCTCCGCCGAACGCGGCGTCGTAGCCACCCCGGTCGAGCGCCTGGCGCAAGGCGACGGTCTTCATGATCCGGGTGTGCTCGTGGGTGCCATGGGTGAAGGGGCTGACGCCCTCGTCGACGCCCTCCTGGTTGGTGTACACGACCAGGTCCAGGCCCAGCTCGCGCGCTGTGCGGTCACGGAACTCGATCATCTCGCGGAACTTCCAGGTGGTGTCGACGTGCAGCAGCGGGAACGGCACCTTGCCGGGGGCGAACGCCTTGCGCGCCAGGTGCAGCAGGACCGAGGAGTCCTTCCCGATGCTGTAGAGCATCACGGGCCGTCGGAACGCCCCGGCCGCCTCCCGGAAGATGTGGATGGCCTCAGCCTCGAGGGCGTCGAGGACCGCGTCGGGCGCAACAACGGTCTCTGCGGCGGCTGACGTCATGGGGAGGGGACCTCTCGGGCGGAGTGCGGAGGACGTACGTCGGGCAGGGGCGCCGACGACCAAGCTGGACGGACGCCCATTGTGCCCGGCGGACGTCGGCCGGCCCAACACGGCGTTCGCTCTGGGCGGAGAACGGGCGCCGGTTTGTCCATTGCCACCATCGGGCGGGCGTTCTACCGTAAGGAGGTGAACGAAACCGTTTCGTTCACCCCTGGTGTTCACAATGAGTGAGGTGGTGCCGGTGGCCGGCAGGGACACCGCGATCTGTGAGGCGACCCTCGCCCTGCTGGCGGAGGTCGGGTACGACCGGATGAGCATGGACGCCGTCGCAGCGAGGGCGCACGCGAGCAAGGCGACGATCTACCGCCGGTGGCCCGGCAAGCGGGAACTGGTGCTCGAGGCCGTACGGCGCCGCCATGAGCCGCCGGCAACCCTGCCCGACACCGGATCATTGCGCGGCGACCTGGCGAGCAGCCTCAGCGGCATGGCCGCTCCGACGTCGTGCGACGAGGCCGACCTGATGGCCGGCGTACTCCGAGCGATGCGCCGGGCACCCGAGCTCGGGAAGTGCATGCGCGACCAGGTCATGGACCGCAAGCGAGCCGTCTTCCGCACCATCGTCGCGCGGGCCGTTGCTCGCGGTGAGCTGCCAGCCGGAGCATCCGCCGACCTGGCGCATGAGGTCGCCGGCGCCCTCTGGGTCCAGCGAGTCCTGGTTGTCGGTGGTGACGTCGACGATGCCTTCATCGATCACGTCGTCGACGACGTCCTGATCCCGCTTCTCTGTCACCCCCTCTCCAGTCCCCAGCCCCATTTACCTTCCAGCCCCGCCCCCGACGCCGTACCCCAGGAGACGCAGTGACCAACCCCGTGGCCCCGACCGGCGAGTCGCTGGCCCGATCGACGAGTTCCACCGACACCCCCGACCCCAAGCGCTGGATCGCCCTGGCCGTCATCGCTGTGGCTCAGCTGATGGTGGTGCTCGACGCCTCCATCGTGAACATCGCCCTACCGTCGGCTCAGGCCGACCTCCAGATCAGCGACGCGGACCGGCAGTGGGCGGTCACGGCGTACACGCTGGCCTTCGGCGGCCTGCTGCTGCTCGGCGGGCGCATCGCCGACTACGCAGGTCGCAAGCGGGTCTTCATCGTCGGCCTGCTGGGCTTCGCCGGGGCGTCCGCGCTCGGGGGGATCACGCCCAACCAGGAGCTGCTCTTCGCGGCTCGCGGCTTGCAGGGCGCGTTCGCAGCGCTGATGGCCCCGGCGGCGCTCGCACTCATCGCGGTCACCTTCACCGAGCCGAAGGAACGGGCCAGGGCATTCGGCGTCTTCGGTGCCATCGCCGGTGGTGGGGCGGCGATCGGGCTGATACTGGGCGGAGTCCTCACCGAGTACTTCTCCTGGCGCTGGTGCCTCGGGGTCAACGTCCCGATTGCGATCGCCACGGCACTCGCAGCAGTGCCGATCGTCAAGGAGAGCAAGGCGCACGGCAACACCAGCTACGACGTACCTGGTGCCGTACTCGCGACGCTCGGCCTGGTCTCTCTGGTCTACGGCTTCACGGAGGCAGCCAAGGAGGACGTCGGCTGGACCGCGCCGAGCACTCTCGGGTTCCTCGGAGCGGCGGTCGCTCTTCTTGTCGCCTTCCTCGTCCTGGAGCAGCGCGTCGCCAACCCTCTGCTGCCGTTACAGATCATCCGTGACCGGAACCGCGGCGGCTCGTACCTGGTGTTCCTGCTGGTGGGCGCCGGACTCTTCGCGATGTTCCTGTTCCTCACCTTCTACCTGCAGGCCGTGCTCGGCTACAGCCCCCTTCGTTCCGGCTTTGCGTTCCTGCCGTTCAGCGGCGGAATCATTCTCACTGCCGGCATCGTCGCCCAGCTCCTGCCGCGCGTGGGGCCGAAGCCGCTCATGATCGTGGGGCTCACCATGGCGACCGGTGGCATGTTGTGGTTGACGCAGATCACTCCGACGACCGCCTACGTCTCCCACGTTCTGCCTGCGATGATCGTGATGAGTATCGGCATGGCCGGGGTGTTCATTCCGGCGTCGAGCACCGCGCTGGTGGGCGTCGGCGGTCATGACGCGGGCATCGCCAGCGCCGTGCTCAACACCTCGCAGCAGATAGGTGGCTCGCTCGGCCTCGCGCTGCTCAACACGCTCTACGCCGGCGCGGTGAGCGACTTCATGATCGACAACCAACTCCGCCCGGTGGAGACACCGTTCGGCCTCCAGCCGCCGGCGGTGGCCCTGGTCGACGGCTACGTCACGTCCTTCTTCTGGGGGGCGATGTTGCTCCTGTCCGCACTGGTCGTCGCGACACTCATGATCAACGCCCGCAAGGAGGACGTCCCGGTCGAGCCCGCCCTGGCCGCGGCTGCCTGACCGAGCGACCTGCGTCCAGTCGTCCCGGCCCTCCTGCCGTCCGTTGCGCCCCGGGATGGGCGGGACGGCAGGATGGCGCGGATGAGGCCGAGAGTCGCCGTGGCCGCCCCGAGCCGGGTCAGCGCCGATGCGGCCCTGCGCGCGGCCGAGCTGGGCGGCGGTGCGGTCGACGCCGCCGTCGCTGCGATGCTGGTAGCGATGGTGACCGAGCCCGGCGTGGTGTCCCTGGCCGGTGGTGCGTTCGTCACCGTCTGGCCGGCCGGGCTCGACGAAGCGGTCACGGTCGATGGCTATGTGGCGATGCCCGGCCTCGGCCGGACCGCCGACGCCCCGACGCCGAGGCAACGCGAGATCCGGACCGACTACGGGGGTGGTCTGACCATGACGGCCGGTCACGCCTCGGTCGCGGTTCCCGGTGCGCTGGCCGCCCTCGACGTCGCGGTGTCCCGCTGGGGAAGGCTCCCCTGGGGCGAGGTGGTGTCGCCGGCCGCCGACCAGGCCGGAGACGGCTTTCCCCTGGGTTCGGCGGCGGCCTACTACCTGCCGTTCGTCCGCGACAGCCTGTTCGCGTGGGACGCCGAGACGGCGGCGGCCCTGCGTCGACCCGGCGGGGGTTGGCTCGAGCAGGGTGACCGGGTCGTGGTGGCCGGTCTCGCTGAAACCCTCGGTCTCGTGGCCGAGGAAGGCGCGCGGACGCTGTACGTGGGGGAGCTCGCCGAACGGTTGGCGCGTGACATGAGCGAACGTGGTGGGCTGGTCACTCGCGAGGACCTAGCGGCCTACCAGCCGGTTGTGCGCGCCGCGCTGCCGGTCACCGCGGGGGGCTGGTCGCTTCGTACCAACCCCCCGCCCGCCATCGGAGGAGTCGTGCTCGCCGCGATGTTGACGTTGCTGGCGCGACGGCCCCCTGGCGCGTGGACACCGGGCGAGCTTGCCCGGCTGGTAGAGGTGCAGCGCCGGGTGCTCGGCGTCCGCCGTGACGTACTGGACGTCGCCGACGACAGGGAGGCGGCGGCTATGGCCCTGCTCCGCGACGTCGGTTGGCAAGCGCCCGGCCCACCGAGCACCGCCCATGTGTCGACCGTCGACGCCGACGGCACCGCATGCGCGATCACCGCGTCCTCGGGCTATGGGTCCGGAGCGACCGTGCCGGGCACGGGTCTGTGGCTGAACAACTGCCTGGGCGAGCTCGAGCTCAACCGCGGGACCGCGCTACCGGCGGGCGCGCGGCTGCGCAGCAACATGGCGCCGACCGTCGGGCGCCGTGCCGACGGTGCGGCCTTGGCCATCGGCACCCCTGGGGCGGACCGCATCACCACGGCCCTGTTGCAGGTGCTCGCGTCGTTCGCGCACGTCGGCGCATCGCTGCAGGACGCCGTCGACCGGCCGCGGCTGCACGTCAACCACGGTGTCGAGGGGGATACCGCTCGCATCGAGGCGGAGGAAGACCTGCCGCTGCCCCACCTGGACCTGCCCGTGAGCCGCCATCACGCGCACTCCATGTACTTCGGCGGGGTGGGCGCCGCCCTTCGTCTTGGCGACGGCTCGCTAGGAGCCGCAGCGGACCCACGGCGAGCGGGTGTCGCGACCGCCGGGTAGCCGAGCAAGCCACTCCCCACCTTGCGGTGAGCGGTGCGGTCAGCGCTTCTTGGCCGACGGCACGATCTGGATCTGCTGCCCGTCGGACTTCGACTTCTTGTCGGCGCGCTTCTCCTTCAACGACTTGCCGGACTTCTTCGTCATGTTCTGACGCGGGGACTTGTCGGACATCGGCGCCCTTCCCTGGCAGGGAGCCTGGACGGCTCGGTGCCCGTGACCCTACGCCGAACTCCGGGCGCTGAGGGCCGGCGAGGAAAACCGGAAGACGTTTCCGCGGAAACGTCCTTCCGGTGGCAGATGCTCAGACGTCGACGGCCAGACGTACCGTCACCGTGTCGCCCACGTTGATCCGCTCGGACTCCGGACCACACACGCCGACCAAACTCTGACCCCCGGACACAACCGGGGCAGCAGTTACCGGTGTGGCGTCGGCAACGCCACACCAGGCGTCAGTAACCCCGGATGTGTCCGGGGTTCGGATTCCGGCACACGCCCGCCGTCGGCATTTCCGGCCGGAGGCCATCCGGGGGCGAGCGGCTGCGGCACGACAGACCCGCCCGCCGATCAGCTATCGGCGGGCGCGGCGGCAGTCAGTCAGTTCAGGCAGTAGTGGAGGTGGCGGGAATCGAACCCGCGTCCTTCGGTGGGAAACCAGGGCTTCTCCGGGCGCAGCCCGCTAATGAGTTTCTCGGCCCCGGCAGTTCCGCAGGCAAGCTGCCGACGGGCCCAGTCGCTGTGAGATGTCCCGCTCGGTCCCGCGACCGGACCGAGCGGTTGAGCCCTCTAGCTGATGCCAGGCACCGGGCCGAAGGCACTCCCGGGCTGACAGCCTGCTCGCGCTACTTAGGCAGCGAGAGCGAAGGCGCGCTGATTGGAATCGGCGCTTGTTGGTTTGCTGGGCCTGGTTTTCGAGATCATCCCAGCCATCCTCGGCCCGCTTCCCCTGATGTCTCATCCGAAGTCGAGACCATTCACCCCCTTGTGCAGTTGTGCTCCCATAGTAACGGCCGGAACGACACCAAGCCTTCCCTCGGGCCTTTCCCCTCGGGTGCACGGGCAGCTACTGGTGCGTTGTCAGACCGTTGTGTGACGGATCCGCCGAACGGGGGTAAGGGGCGCCGGATGGCTACCTCAGATGGACCCCCTCGCGTGATCGGCGGCCGCTACCGGCTCGACCGATCCATCGGCAGCGGCGGCATGGGCACGGTGTGGCACGGGACCGACGAGCTGCTCGGCCGTGAGGTGGCGGTCAAAGAGGTGCGCTTCCCGCCAGAGATCGGCGATCGCGAGGAGCACGAGCTGCGAGAGCGCACCCTGCGCGAGGCCCGTGCCACCGCCCGTCTCAGCCACCCCAACGTCGTTACGACCTACGACGTGGTCGAGGAGAACGGGCGCCCTTACATAGTCATGGAGCTGCTCCCCGCCCACAGCCTGAGCACGATCCTGCGCGACGACGGGCCCCTGCCTCCGCACCGCGTCGCAGAGATCGGCCTGGACATGCTCGGCGCGCTCGAGAGTTCGCACGCGCAGGGCATCGTGCATCGCGACGTCAAGCCGGGCAACGTCCTGCTGACCCCGGACGGACGAGCTGTCCTCACGGACTTCGGCATCGCCACCATGGCCGGCGACCCCGCGCTGACCTCGACCGGGGTGGTGCTCGGCTCCCCGGCCTACATGTCGCCCGAACGGGCGCGCGGACGCAAGCCCGGTGCGGAGGCCGACCTGTGGTCGCTCGGGGCCACCCTCTTCGCCGCGGTCGAAGGACGCCCGCCGTACGACTCCGACAACGCACTGAGCACCCTCACCGCAGTCATCTCCGACCCGGTGCCGACGCCTCAGGTGGGCGGTCCGCTGGCCGAGGCCATCGTCGGCCTGCTGGCCAAGGATCCGGCGGACCGGATGAAGATCCCCATCGCGCGCGAGCTGCTGCGCCGGGCTGCGCAGGACCGCGGAACGGCGGCCACTGTCGCCGCACCCGCGGCCGTGGGCGCGCTGGACCGCGCTGGCCGAACCGAGG
>JACCUZ010000254.1 GCA_013698395.1 Sporichthyaceae bacterium | reverse complement strand
GCGCACCAGGTCACCCGAGCCGGCCTCGCCGCGATGAAGGTCGACGTCGATGTCACGCCCAGCTCGACGACCCGGACCTGGGTCGACGTCCGCGGACTGCTCGAGTCGGCGGCGCTGGCCGACGGCGTGCGCACTCGCGCGCTCGACGTGTTCGCCCGGCTCGCCCGCGCGGAGGGTGGCGCCCACGGCGTCGACCCCGAGGCGGTGCATTTTCATGAGGTGGGCGCCCTCGACTCGCTGGCCGACGTGGTCGGGGCATGCGCCGCGCTGGACGCGCTGGGCGTGACGGATGCGGTCGGGTCGACGGTGGCCGTGGGGAGCGGTTCGGTGCGCACCGAGCACGGCGTGCTGCCCGTCCCAGTCCCGGCGGTGCTGGCGCTGCTGAGCGAGGCCGGCGCCCCGATGCAGGCGGGAGACGTTTCCGCGGAAACGTGTACCCCGACCGGTGCGGCACTGCTGGCCGCCACGGTGTCGTCCTGGGGTCCACTGCCGTTGATGCGCCCAGTCAGGACGGGAGTCGGCGCCGGGGACCGTGACCCGCAGGGTCGGCCGAACGTGTTCCGTGTCGTCCTCGGCGAGCCGGTCGCCGCCGCAGAGGCGGCAACCTCGCCACCCGCGACCGTCGGGACCGAACACGCGCTGGTGCTCGAGGCCAACGTCGACGACATGGACCCGCGGCTGTGGCCCGGTGTGCTGTCGGCGCTGCTGGCCGCGGGGGCCTCGGACGCCTGGCTCACCCCGATCCTGATGAAGAAGGGCCGACCTGCGCACACGCTGTCGGTGCTCACGTCACCGCAGTACGCCGACACCGTGCGCCGAGCCGTCTTCCGCGAGAGCTCGACGATCGGCCTGCGCGAGCACCCGATCTCCAAGCACGCGCTCGTGCGCGAGACGGTGACTGTCCAGGTCGGCGGGGTCGACGTACGCGTCAAGGTTGCGCTGCTCGACGGCGAGGTGGTGAACGTGTCCCCGGAGTACGAGGACGTGGCGACCGCCGCTGCGGCCCTCGGCCGCCCGGTCAAGACGGTGCTGACCGCGGCCCTCGCCGCCGCGCAGGCCAACGCGACCCCCCTCGATGCGGCGCAACTGGATGCGGCCCACCGCGACCCCGGACGCTGAACGTGCCGGTGGACCTGACTGTCGCCGCGACGACGTTCGCCCTGATCTTCCCGGTAGAGCTGCCGGACAAGACGTTCATCGCCTCGCTGGTGCTGGCGACGCGGTACCGCGCACCGCTCGTGTGGGTCGGGGTGTCGCTCGCGTTCCTCGTGCAGTGCGCAGTAGCGGTGGCGGCCGGTGGCGTGCTGTCGTTGCTGCCATCTCCGGTGGTGGCGGGTGCCGCTGGGCTGCTGTTCCTCGTCGGCGCCGTGGTGCTCTGGCGGGGCGCCGGCACGGCGGACGAGGAAAAGGCCGAGGCTGAGCACGAGTTTTCGGCTCCAGCCAGCGGCGCTCCCGGCGTAGGCGAGGCGCCCGGCCCGGCTGGCGCAGGCGGTGCGCCCGGCGCACTCCGAGTGGTCGCGACCAGCTTCGGAGTGCTGTTCCTGGCCGAGTGGGGCGACCTGTCGCAGCTGCTGACCGCCGGACTGGCGGCCCGCTACGAGGACCCGGTCAGCGTGTTCACCGGGTCCTGGGTGGCGCTGGTCGTCGTGGCAGGGCTGGCGGTGGTGGTCGGGGGGAGCCTGCTGCGGTTCGTCCGGCTCTCGACGATCCGGCGGGTGGGTGCGGCCGTGTGCCTGGTGCTCGCGCTCGTCGCGGCGTACGACGTGGGCCGCTCAATCACGACCTGATGTGAGCGCGCGGTTTGCGGGACGGTCGTCGCTACGCAACGACGACGGTGACCGGTCGGGCCGTGTGCTCGGCCAGAGCGCGCAGGTCGCGTGGGTCGCTGGTCAGGACGAACGCGTCGTGCTGCGTGGCGGCGAGGGCGGCCACCACCGCATCGACGGCTGAGATGCTCCCCGCCCGGCCCGTTGCGGTACGCAGCCGGGCTGCTTCGCGCGCCTGTACCTCGTCGACCTTCCGTACCTGGCAGGTCCGCAGAAGCCGGTTGGTGGGATGGTCGCGGCGGTGGTCACCGGTCAGCGCCTCCGCGAGCACGATCGTGGGTACCCGCGGTGGCCACAGGCCGCGGGCACGGATCTCGACGAGTAGCTCTCGACGGGCGGCCAGTGCGCTGACCCCACCGGCGTCCAGGACCAGACTCACGCGCTGCGGGTGCCCCGGGCATCCACAGGCTCACCCGGCTTCTCGGCAGGTCCGAAGGCGCGGTCCGCCCACTCCTTCGCAGCCTGTGCGTCGTCCGGGGGCACCGGACCGAGCTCGTCGTCGAGCTCAGCAAGATAGGCGTCCAGAGCTGCGATCTTGGCCTGCCGGTCGAGCTCCTCGGCCAGGGCAGCGGCAGCGACGCGCGAGACGTTCAAGCCGGCTGCTCGAGCTCGCAGGAGCAGGTCGTCCGGGATGGTGATGTTGACTCTCGCCATGCGCATAACATACACATCGGGTGGGGCTGGCGTCGTCACGACAGTTCGCCTGCCCGCGGTGGACGCTCGCTTCCACGGTGGCGAGGTCGATGTGGATCTCTGCAGGCTGGTTGGTACGACCGCCGCACCATGGAAGCTGCGACCGAGGGAGAGCGAGGCCAACCTCTCCCCAGCGTGTCGGCGCCCTGCCGCGTACAAGCGCGCGAGCGACCTTCTCGGGCAACTTGCCGGCCTGTCGGGACGGCAAGGTCGCTCGCGGCCGTGCCTCAGACGGCCGAGCGGTCGGTGATCGAGAACCGCAGTTTGGCCATCATGTTCTCCGCCTCGGGGTCGATGCCGCTGGCGTCGAAGAGCTCGTGAGCGCGGGCCGCGATGCCCGCCGGCGTCCAGCGAGTGTCATGGTTCTGGATCACCGCGACCGAGGTGTAGGGCTGGTAGAGCTCAACGGCATCACCCTGGATGCCGAACACCTTGCCGCTGATACTGCCGGCGGCGTCGCTGCACAGGTAGGCGACCAGCGGGGCGACGTTGTCCGGGTGCCAGAAGTCGAAGGACTCGTCACCGTCGGGCGACATGTCGCTGATGCTGCCGTAGGCGCCCTCGGTCATCCGGGTCCGCGCGGCGGGGGCGATCGCGTTGCACCGCACTCCGTACCGCGCCATCTCCATCGCAACGATGGTCGAAAACGCCGCGATGCCGGCCTTGGCGGCGCCGTAGTTGGCCTGGCCGAAGTTGCCCAGCAGCCCGGAGCTCGACGCCGTACAGACGATGCGCCCGCCGGTACCGCTCTCTTTCCAGTGCGCGCACGCGAAGTGGGTCGGCAGGAAGTGCCCGCGCAGGTGCACCTTGATGACCGCGTCCCACTCCTGGGGGGTCATCTTGGCAACCGTACGGTCCCGCAGGATCCCGGCGTTGTTGACCAGGGCGTCCAGCCCGCCGTACGTCGACAGGGCCGTCTCGACGAGGTGCCGAGCGGTGTCCTCCTCCGAACAGTCGCCCGTGTCAAGGGTGGCCTCGCCGCCAGCCGCGACGATCTCCCTGACTACCGTCTCGCCCGCCTCGGGGTCCAGCTCGTTGACTACTACCCGGGCACCCTCCCGGGCGAGCTCGAGAGCCTCGCCGCGGCCGATGCCGCGCCCAGCGCCGGTGACTATTGCGACCTTGCCGTCCAAAAGACCCATGGGCGGAAACCCTATACAGCCCGGCCGCCCGGCACCCGCACGCCCGGCCGCCCGGGGGCCGGCACCCTGGCCCCGGAGCCGCTTCCGCCGCCCGGAGCCCGCTTCCATCGTGCGGTGGTCGCCAGAGAGCCGGATTGGAGATCGACATCGACCACGGCACCATGGAAGCCGCGGGGTGGGGCAGGGCGAGCGGGGTCTGCCGGGTTGCGACGACCGGTCACCACTCCACGTCTCGCAGCCACCATGGGAGCTGCTGCCGAGACTGGTCCCAGGCATGACTGCGCTGGTCCAGCCACCACGTCGGGTCGGGGAACACACGCCCGATGCCGGGACGCGCACGCCCGGCGGCAGCCTCGAACCTCTCGGCGAGCCGCTGCGGCCGCTTGGCCGCCTCGTCCCAGTCGAAGCGGACCACTGTGTACCCGAGGCTCTCCAGGCGTTCCTGTCGCTTCTTCTCCTTCCACAGCGTGTCCGGCTCGGTGTACTTCAGCTTGCCGTCCGCCTCGGCGACGACCCAGTGCCCAGGGATCAGGAAGTCGAGCCGCACCTCTGCGCACTCCTCGCCGACCCAGGCCTGGCAGGTGGCTCGCGGCAGCGAGGTGTGGCGCAGGCTCAGCCGACCGAGGGTCTCCAGTACCGACTCGGAACGCTCATTCATCAGGTCCAGCCCTCGGGCCAGGTCGACCGCTGTTCGCACGGCTGTGGTGCACCCGAGGCCGAAGAACGCGGCCCGCTGGTCCTCGGGAAGGTGGGACACCAGCGTCCGGGAGGCGCCGCTGCGGAAACCGTGCCCCGCACCATTCGCCCCATCGTCGGGCCGTGCCCAGCCGAGGCTGACCTTCCGCGGTGCCGCACCGAGCATGTCGAGCCCGAGAACGCACCCGGCCGACGGTCCGACCGCAAACCGGTCCCTGTTGGTAGAGGCAAGAACGGCGGCCGTCATCAGGGCATGCCACGCGAGGGGCACGCGGCGACAGTGGTCCACCACGGGCCTCTCGGCATAGACACCGACCCGGAGCCGAATCCAGTTTCCGTTGGCGACCAGGGTCCGGCCACGCCCGCGCGGTACCTCGGCCGCCTGGACGTCGCCGGCGGTGAAAACGCCACCCTTCGCCAGCGCCAGTTCGCGGAGCCGGTCCACGGACTGAGGGTGCGGGCACAGCCATGGAGCGCCGCCGTTGTCCACTGGAAACATCGCCCCGGCGTACGCGAAGCATCCCTGTGGACGGCGCGCTTCCACCGTGCCGCGGTCGAACTGGATCTCCAAACCGGCCCTCGAACGACCGTCGCACCATGGAAGCGGAGCGGGGGCCGGTGGGGTGCGGGTTCCGCCGCTAGCATCCGGGCATGGTGGACACCCCGTCGTTGCCGCAGACTGGCCATGCGCCGCTGCCCGGTCCTGCGCGGCACGGTGTCGACAGCGAGGTCGGCCGGCTGCGGACCGTGATGCTGCACCGGCCCGGGGCGGAGCTCAAACGCCTCACCCCGCGCAACAACGACAAGCTGCTCTTCGACGGCATCCCGTGGATCGGACGGGCGCAGGACGAGCACGACGCCTTTGCGCAGGCGTTGCGCGACCACGGTGCCGAGGTGCTCTACCTCGCCGAGCTGCTGGCCGAGGCGCTCGAGGTCGAGACCGCCCGGGAGGAAACCATCGCCGCGGTGCTGGCCGACCCCCGGCTGGGTGAGTCGCTGCACCGGGCGGTGGACGCGTACCTCCACGGCCTGCACCCCGCGGACCTGGCCACCACCCTGATGGCCGGTCTCGCCCATGAGGAGATGTCACCTGTCGGCGGGCTGACCTACCGCTTCATGGACCGCCACGACTTCGTCATCGACCCGCTGCCGAATCTGCTGTTCACCCGAGACTCGAGCGTCTGGATCCGCGACTGCGTCGCCGTGACCAGCCTCGCGATGCCGGCCCGGATGCGCGAGACGTCGCTGACGCAGGCGATCTACCGCCACCACCCCCGCTTCGCCGGTACGCAGATCGTGCACGGGCCGGACAACGAACCGGTCGAGGGCGGCGACGTACTGCTGATGTCGCCCGGCGTGGTTGCAGTCGGAGTCGGCGAGCGGACGACTCCGGCGGGGGTGGAGCGCCTCGCGCGTACGGTGTTCGACCGTGGCCTGGCCGGAACCGTGCTGGCCGTTCCGATCGCGCAGAAGCGCGCGACCATGCACTTGGACACCGTGTGCACGATGGTCGACGTCGACGCGGTGGTGATGTACCCCAACATCGCCGACTCGCTCGAGGCCTACACCGTCACCGACGGCGGCGACGTGGTCGTCGACGGGCCGGAACCGTTCCTGGTCGCGGCCGCCAAGGCGATGGGCATCGACACGCTTCGGATCATCGACACCGGGCTGGACCCGATCACCGCCGAGCGCGAGCAGTGGGACGACGGCAACAACACGCTCGCGATCGCGCCGCGGCTGGCGGTCGCCTATGAGCGCAACGTGGAGACCAACGCGCGGTTGGCTGATGCCGGCATCGAAGTGGTGGCAATTGCCGGCAGCGAGCTGGGCAGCGGGCGCGGCGGGCCGCGGTGCATGTCGTGCCCGGTGCTGCGCGACCCGGTGCCCAAGCTCTAGCCCATGACGGTGCTGGAC
>JACCUZ010000250.1 GCA_013698395.1 Sporichthyaceae bacterium | reverse complement strand
GGCCAGGAGAGTACGTCGAAGTAGACGTCTCCGGAGCCGTCCGCGGCCGGGTAGGCGTGCCCCCGCTCGATGAGGTCGGCCATCAACTCGACCATCTCCGGCACGTGGCCGGTGGCGCGGGGCTCGTACGTCGCGGGCCGGCAGCCGAGAACGTCATAGGCCGCGTGAAGGGCCCGCTCGTTGGCGTAGGCCAGGGCCCACCACGGCACCCCGACCTCGTCGGCCTTGACGAGGATCTTGTCGTCGATGTCGGTGACGTTGGCCACGACGGTGACTTCGTAGCCGGACCGCTCCAACCAGCGGCGCAGGACGTCGAACACCACCTCCTTGCGGATGTGCCCGATGTGTGGCGCCCCCTGCACGGTGAGCCCGCAGTGGTAGATGCCGACCTTGCCCTCGACGAGGGGGACGAACTCGCGGACCTCCCGGGTCGCGGTGTCGTAGAGGTGGAGGCGGCTCATCCGGGCAACTCTACGGGCGGTGCTCAGTCCCGCCGGACCACCAGAGCGGTCGCGACAGCGGCCACGCCCTCCCCGCTCCCGGTGAGACCGAGGCCGTCGGTGGTCGTTGCCGACACCGACACCGGTGCACCGACGGCAGCCGAGAGCACCTGCTGTGCCTCGTCCCGGCGGGGCCCGATGCGCGGGCGGTCGCCGACGACCTGGACGGACACGTTGCCGACCTCGAAGCCCGCATCGCGCACCAGCCGGGCGGTCTCGGTGAGCAGCCGTTCCCCCGACGCCCCGGCCCACCGCGGCTCGCCTGTTCCGAACCGGCTGCCGAGGTCCCCGAGCCCAGCCGCGGACAGCAGCGCGTCGCAGGCGGCGTGGGCCGCGACGTCGCCGTCGGAGTGGCCGGCACAGCCGGCCGGCTCGTCGGGGAAGTGCAGGCCCGCCATGTACATCGGGCGGCCGGGCACGAGAGGGTGCACGTCAGCGCCCACCCCGACCCGAGGCAGCGGCGCTGTCATGCGAGGACGCCGCGTGCGGCGAGAACAGCCTCGGCGACTATCAGGTCAACCGGCTGGGTGACCTTGAACGCCTCCTCATGGCCGGGGACGACGGCGACGGGGGTGCCGATCCGCTCGACCAGCCCGGCATCGTCGGTGAGGTCGGTCGCCGACCAGCCGGTGCCGGCGTACGCCTGCTCGAGGACCGCGCGCGAGAAACCCTGGGGGGTCTGCACCGCGCGCAGGCGGGTCCGGTCGAGGGTGGCCACGACCTGGTCACCCTGGACCTGCTTGACGGTGTCGACCACCGGCACGCCGGGGACGACGGCACGGGCGCCGGCACGGACAGCCGTTGCCACGGACTCGACCAAGGTGACCGGTACGAGCGGCCGCGCGGCGTCATGCACCAGCACCACGTCCACGGTCGTCGGCAAGGCGGCGAGCGCGGCGCACACGGAGGCGGGACGGGAGTCGCCTCCTGCGACGACGAGCAGCGCGGCACCGTCATGGTGGCCGACGAGGAGCGCCTGGGTGCGCTCGACGTGGTCGGGGGGTGCCGCGACAACGACCAGGTCGACCGAGGGTGCGGCCGCGAGCGCGCGGACGGCATGCGCGAGCAGCGGGAGGCCGCCGAGGAGCCGCAGCGCCTTCGGAGCACCGCTGCCGAGGCGCTCGCCGCGGCCAGCCGCTGCGACGATCGCCGCGGTGGCCGGCTCGCTGCTCACGTGGAGCGCTCGCTCGTCGGCGCTGCAAAGACCATCCGACCGTTGGCGGTGGTGAGGACGCTGGTCACCCGGACCGTGACCTCGTGACCGACGTCCTTGCGGGAGCGCTCGACGACCACCATCGTCCCGTCGTCGAGGTAGCCCACGGCCTGGCCGGCTTCCTTGCCCGGCTTGGTCAGCATCACCGCGACGTCGTCCCCCGCCCCGACCGGGGGGCGTAGGGCCAGTGCGAGCGCGTGGAGGTTCAGAACTCGCGCGCCGGCGAGGGCCGCGACGCGGGCCAGGTTGGTGTCCAGGGTGAGCAGCGCGGCGCCCCGGTCGAGGCAGATCCGCACCAGCTTCGCATCGACCTCGGCCACATCGGGCACCTCGTCGTCGAGCACCTCCACGTCGACGTCGGGCTCCCGCTTGAGGACCTCGAGCACCTCCAGACCCCGACGGCCCTTGGCCCTCCGGTGGTCGTCACCCGCGTCGGCCAGCCCCTGCAGCTCGCCGAGCACCGGGCTGGGCACCAGCATCCGGCCGTGCAGGAACCCGGCACGGGCGACGTCGATGATGCGCCCGTCGATGGCCACCGAAGTGTCCAGGACGCGCGGCAGAGCGACGGCTGGGACCGGCCGACCGCTGATACCGACCCGCGAGCCGAAGAGGTCGAGCACCGAGTCTCGCTTGCTGGTGCCCAGGCGGTACCCCAAGAGACCACAGGTGACAACGGCGAACGCGAACACCGGGAAGGTGAGCAGCGGCCGGTTGAGCAGGAGCACCGGCCAGACGACCCCCGCCGCCACCAGCACCCCGATGACAGCGCCCACCACCCCAGCGACGATCTGCTCGGCCGGGGTGTCGCGCAGGCCGGCCTCCGCGGCGCGCACAGCGGTGACCGTGCCGCGCCCCATCACGCCGCCGAGGACATAGCCCAGGGCGGAGCCGAGGATGATGCCCAGGGCCACGACGCTGAAGGCGCCGAGCACCGGCGCTCCGTCGTCGTCGAGGACGTCCGCGACGTAGTAACCGACCCCGGCGAAGAAGACGACGACGCAGAGCCGGAGCAGCTCGACGACGGCGTTCGGTACGCGCGTCAGTCGGGGCGTCACGCCGCCGACCTTAGGGGACTAGGAGGCGAGAACCTCGTCGAGGATGGCCTCGGCCTTGTCCTCGTTGGTGTGCTCGGCGAGGGCCAGCTCGCTGACGAGGATCTGGCGAGCCTTGGCGAGCATCCGCTTCTCACCGGCGGACAGACCCCGCTCGCGGTCGCGACGCCACAGGTCCCGGACGACCTCGGCCACCTTGATGACGTCACCGGAGGCGAGCTTCTCCAGGTTGGCCTTGTAGCGACGCGACCAGTTGGTGGGTTCCTCGGTGTGCGGTGCCCGCAAGACCTCGAAGACCCGATCGAGGCCCTCCTGACCGACGACGTCGCGCACACCGACCAGATCGCAGTTCTCGGCCGGGACCCGCACTGTCAGGTCGCCCTGGGCGACCTTGAGGACGAGGTAGAGCTTGTCTTCACCCTTGATCGCCCGCGTCTCGATGGACTCGATGAGCGCGGCCCCGTGATGGGGATAGACGACCGTCTCGCCGACCTTGAACGTCATATGAGGGAACCCCTTTCGCGGCCCCAAGAGTAACACGGTGCGGAGATCATCGAAGGCTCCGATGGCGGCATCCCCGCTGGTCAGACGGCACGACGGGGGTTGACAGCGGCCCGGTTTACGTGCATATCGGCCCGCGTCCCACCCGCGATAATGCGGCCCGTGACGACGCACGAGCAGGTCCGGGGCGGCGCGCTCTTCGCCTTGCTCGCGGCCTGTCACCCGCTGCCCACTCTTGCGGTGACGACGCTGGCCACCGCGGTCTCGGTCGCAGCCGGGCGTCCTGCGCTGGGCTGCGTGCTGGTCGCCGCGACGGTGCTCGCCGGACAGCTCTCGATCGGGTGGAGCAACGACCTGGTCGATCTCGACCGCGACGTCGAAGCTCGCCGCCCCGACAAGCCACTGGCGACCGGTCGGGTGTCGGTGCGTGTGGTGGCGGGCGCATGCGCGGTCGCCGTGGGGACGTGCGTCCCCCTGTCGCTGGCGAACGGCTGGCGAGCCGGGACCGCGCACCTGCTCGCGGTCGCTGGCGGCTGGGCGTACAACCTTGGTCTCAAGCGCACGGTGCTCTCGTTCACGCCGTACGCGGTGAGCTTCGCGCTGCTCACCGCGTTCGTGACCCTCGGGCTGCCGGGTGAACCTTGGCCACAGCCCTGGGTGCTCGGCGCGGGTGCGCTGCTGGGCGTCGGGGCGCACTTCCTCAACGTCGTCCCGGACGTCGACGACGACCTGGCGGCCGGCATCCGGGGCCTTCCGCAGCGACTGGGCGCGACCCGGTCGGCCGTCGTCGGC
>JACCUZ010000206.1 GCA_013698395.1 Sporichthyaceae bacterium | reverse complement strand
GCGCTAGAGCGCCACCAGCTGCTGTGCGCCCACCGCAGGGGGCCGCGCGGGGTGCAGCACTGGAGCGCACTCGTGGCCCGCTGGATCGCGGAGAACCACCCGGTCGTGCCGCGGGCTGACGGCCACTATGTCGGTGAACCGTTGCTGGTCACCACCAACGACTACGACATCGGCCTCTACAACGGTGACACCGGAGTCGTGCTCGACGATGGAGACGGCGGTCTGGTCGGAGCGTTCGGACGTGGGGGTGAGCCGATCCGCATCCCGCTGGTCCGGCTGGGCGCCGTGCGGTCGCTGCACGCCATGACGGTCCACCGCAGCCAGGGCAGCCAGTTCGAAGCCGTCACA
Organism: Sporichthyaceae bacterium; assembly: GCA_013698395.1. Lineage (GTDB taxonomy): Bacteria > Actinomycetota > Actinomycetes > JACCUZ01 > JACCUZ01 > JACCUZ01. The sequence continues at coordinate 3,540 of JACCUZ010000206.1, read as the reverse complement.
GTCGTGCTTCCCCCTGCTGGGTCGGCCCTCGGAACCCGGGAGACCCTCTACACCGCGGTGACCCGCGCAAAGGAGCGCGTCCGCGTCATCGGTTCGGCGGACGCGTTCGTCGCGGCCGTCGAGCGCCCGGCCGCCCGCGCCACCGGGCTACGCGGACGTCTGCTGGCAGCGACCTGACGCGACGATCGCCCGCCGCGGCTCAGGCTGCCGCCCGCGCGTTGACCACGTATACGTGGTCATTTGCCCCGACGTCCACTGCGCTCAGGCTGCCGCCGTGACGCCCAGGTGCTTGCGTGTGGTCAGCGAGCTCGACGTGTCACCGGTGAACCACCCTGAGGTGGGCGCCACATCGGCGTAGTCGCGACCGACGGCAACCGTGATGTGCCGGCGACCAGCCCGGCAGCCGTTGCAGGGGTCGAAAGCGACCGCCCGACCACGGCCGTCGGTGCCCGCGACGAGCACCTCGGCCCAGGCATGGGTCCCGCCTTCGCCGATGAGGTGCCCGGAGACGTAGCGGGCCGGGATGCCCGCCGCGCGGCAGATGGCGATCATTACGTGAGCGTGGTCCTGGCACACTCCCCGGCCGAGAGCCAGCGCCTCGGCCGCGGTGGTCTCCGTGGAGGTGATGCCGTACTCGTACGCGATCGACTCGTGCACGAGGGTGCAGCAGCGTTCCGCGAACTCGAGCGGGTCCGGGGACTCCCTGCGCAGCTGGCCAGCCAGGTCGCGTATCGCGGCATCAGGTGCCGTGAGCCGAGTCGCTCGAAGGTAGACGGACGACAGGTACGCGTGCGCGGGCACCTCCGCGTGGTCGGGCCCACTCGAGCGCGTCAGCACCGCCTGCATCGAGAACTCCACCGACTCCGGCACGACTGCCAGCCCGACGTCGACCACCGGGTTGCCGTGACGGTCACGCCGCCGCCGCACAGCAGCATCGGGAGTGGAAACATGTACGTCGAACACCCGCCGCCGCAGGTTGCCGTGCCGGGCGCGGGGCACGACCACGAGCCGGTGCTGCAGGTGGGACGCGGGGCCGGCGTAGTCGTACCGGAAGCTCTGCCGCAGGACGTAGGTGACGTGCTCGGCCGCGTCGAGGTCCACGCCGTCGACATCGACGACCGGCTGGTCGAGATGAGCCCGAGCACTGCTGTTCACCGTGGCCTCCTCACGCGAGTCACGTACCTACTTCTTCGGCCCAAACCTCCAGCTGCTCAAGCACCGGCCCACCGAACGTCGTCACCATCGCCACGTCGAGCGCATCGCGACCGCGGCCGATGACGACTCGACCCTTGCGTGGCTCGTTGTTGCGTGGGTCGAACGTAAACCACCGACCGTCGAGAAAGACCTCTATCCACGCCGCGAAGTCCATCGGGTCCGGGTTGGGCTTCACGTCCATGTCGGGCAGGTAGCCGAACACGTAGCGGGCGGGGATGTTGAAGGCCCGGATGTAGGACAGCGCGAGATGGGTGAAGTCCCGGCACACGCCGACACCCGCGCCCAGCGCGTCGGCGGCCGTGGTCAGGGCGGTGCTACTGCCGTAGGAGAACCGCAGCGATTTGTGCACGTGCTCGCAGATCGCCTGCACCCGGGGATATCCCGGCTTCTCGCCGGCGAAGAGCCGCCACGCCTCGTCACCCAGGACGTCGGGAAGCACGTACCGGCTGGGCAGTGTGTAGATCAGCGTCTGGTCGGGCAGCTCGGTGACCGGGGTCTCGCCCGCGTCGGGGTGGACCTCCTCGGTCGCGTCCGGGACCGCCACCCGCGCGTCGTACGTCATCGTGGAGCGTCCGGCAGGCAGCACCAGGCGCTGGCAGCCGTTGCCATAGAGGTCGACGTAGGACGTCAGGTCCATCTCCGGTGTCGTGTCCCACCCGGCGGTCAGCAGTTGTGCCGGACCCGCATTCGACGGCTCGACCTGCGCGACGGCCGGGGTCTCCACCTCGGCGACATAGGTGAAGGCGCACCCCACTCGCAGAGTCCGTAGATCGCCCATCCGTGCATCCTGGTTGGCGTGTGTTTCGTCCGCGTTTCCGATCGGCCGCGAGTTTCCTTTACGTCCAAGAAACATTCGCGGAACACGGGGGTGCCGCGTCGGGCCTAGTCTCCGAGGATGGCCGACCTGTTCGAGGGCTACCGCCTCGGCGCGGCGTGGGACGAGATGTTCGCGGCCGAGGGAAAGCCGCGGCGGGTCTACGAGTCGCTGTACGACGCGCTGCACCCGCTGTCCAGCGCGGACCTGCGCGCACGTGCCGACTCGCTCGCGCGCAGCTTCCTCGAACGTGGCGTGACCTTCGACTTCGGCGGCCGGGAGCACCCCTTCCCGCTCGACGCCGTGCCCCGGGTCGTGGACGCGGCCGAGTGGGACGACCTCAGTCTCGGAGTCGCCCAAAGGGTGCGTGCCATGGAGGCGTTCCTGGCCGACATCTACGGCCGGGCCCGGGTGATCGAGGACGGTGTCGTGCCACACGCCGTGGTCACGACGAGCCGGAGCTTCCAGCGGGCGGTCTCCGGCCTGGAGCCGCCCAACGGGGTCCGGATCCACGTGGCCGGCATCGACGTCGTACGCGGTGAGGACGGCCGGTTCCGGGTGCTCGAGGACAACGTGCGGGTGCCCTCGGGGGTCAGCTACGTGATGGAGAACCGGCGCGCGGTGTCGCAGGTATTCCCCGAAGCCTTCGCCTCCGAGCGCATCCGTCCGGTGTCGGACTATCCGCAGCGCTTGCTGGCCGCGCTCCGGGCGGCCGCGCCCGGCGGCGTCAACGACCCGGTCGTGGTCGTGCTCACGCCCGGTGTCCACAACTCGGCGTACTTCGAGCACGCCCTGCTGGCGCGCACAATGGGCGTCGAGCTGGTCGAGGGCCGCGACCTGATCTGTGTCGGCAACCGGGTGCGGATGCGTACGACCGGCGGTGAGCGACGGGTCGACGTCATCTACCGACGGGTGGACGACGAGTATCTCGACCCGGTGCAGTTCCGGCCGGACTCCGTGCTCGGGTGTCCCGGCGTGGTCAACGCGGCCCGGGCCGGAACGGTCACGATCGCCAACGCGATCGGCAACGGAGTCGCTGACGACAAGCTGCTCTACACGTACGTGCCTGATCTCGTGCGCTACTACCTCGCCGAGGAACCGGTGCTGGACAACGTGCGTACCTATCGCCTCGACGAGGACGCTGACCGGGAAGAGGTGCTCGATCGGCTCGACGAGCTGGTGGTGAAGCCGGTCGACGGCTCAGGTGGGAAGGGCATCGTGATGGGGCCGCGGGCGACGGCGCTGGAGCTGGACGCGCTGCGCACCCAGATCCAGCTCGACCCGCGCGGCTGGATCGCGCAGCCCGTCGTCCAGCTGTCGACCGCTCCGACGTTGATCGGTGACGAACTACGTCCGCGGCACGTGGACCTGCGTCCGTTCGCGGTCAACGACGGGTCGTCGGTGTGGGTGCTGCCAGGCGGGCTGACCCGGGTGGCGCTGCCGGAGGGCGAGCTCATCGTCAACTCCTCGCAAGGCGGTGGGTCGAAGGACACCTGGGTGCTCGGTGACCC
>JACCUZ010000201.1 GCA_013698395.1 Sporichthyaceae bacterium | reverse complement strand
GTGGTGCGCGCCCGGCAACGGCCGGATCGCCTTCGCCACGGTCCGCCAGGTGTCCGCGCTGACCGAGAGCTCGCCGCGCCGCGACCGCACGACCTCGCCGTCGACGCCGACGAGGTCGCCGATGTCGACCAGCGCCTTCCAGTCGGCCAGGCCGCGCTCGCCGGCCCGGTCCAACGACAGCATCACCTGCAGCTCGGCGCCGTCGCCCTCACGCAGTCGCGCGAAGCAGAGCTTCCCGGTGTTGCGGACGAAGATCACCCGACCGGCGACGGTGACCCGGGTCCCGCTCCCTTCGTCCGGCTCGAGACCGGCGTGCTGCTCGAGGAGGTCCGCGAACCGCGCGCTGCGCCGGAAGCCCGCCGGGTACGGTTCCAAGCCCGCCGCCAGCATCTGGGTGCGCTTGTCGCGCCGGACCTGCATCTGCTCGGGCAGGTCGTCCTGACCGGCTGAGGTCTCGTCGTCCACGGCGCAACGCTAACGGGGCCCAGCCGGGACGTCCGGGCTGCTCGCTCACCCGGTGGTCGCGACCGTCTCGTTGTTCAGGAAGCCCCCGCGGCCAGCCGGTCGACGACTCGCTCCGCGATGCGGGTCAGCGTCGCCAGCTCATCGTCGTCGAGCAGGTCGAGGAGGTGGGCCCGAACCGACGCCACGTGATACGGAGCGGCCCGCTCCAGGGTTCGCCTGCCCTCGCGCGTCATCACGAGGATGCAGCCACGGCGGTCGTCCGGGTCCTCCTCGCGCGCGACGAGACCGCGCTGCTCCATCCGATCGACGTGGTGCGACAGCCGGCTTCGGGACCACAGCATCTTGGCTGCGAGGTCGCGCAGCTGCCACCTCTGTCGTTCCTTCTCCGAGAGCGTCGACAGCACGTCGTAGTCGGGATCGGAGAGGCCGGAGTCCCGACCGAGGTCGCGGGCCATCCGCGCCGGCAGCACGGCCTGCATCTCGCGGTACGCACGCCAGGCGCGTTCCTCCGGCTCCGTGAGCCACCCCGTCGCTGCCACGACCCGATCCTACCGCAGTCATTGACACGTCACCGACTTGCAGGTAGCGTCGATGACGTGTCAACGACTTGTCGTCCGGTGCAGCTCCTGGTGGGCCTCTGGTTGTTCGGTGCCAGCGTCGCTCTGCTGGTCCGGGCCGGCCTCGGGCTCGACCCTTGGGATGTTCTCCACCAGGGGATCTCCAGCCGTACCGGGATCTCGATCGGCGCCGTCGTCGTGGCGACGAGCGTCGTGGTCCTGGTCCTGTGGATCCCCCTTCGACAGCGTCCCGGGATCGGCACGCTGGCCAACGTCGTGCTCGTCGGGCTCGCTCTCGACCTGACCCTTGCTGTCCTGCCCACGCCAGCCGGGCTGCCGTGGCGGGTGGCATTCCTGCTCGCCGGCATCCTCGGCAATGCCATCGCGACCGGTCTGTACATCGGGGCCGGACTCGGGCCGGGCCCGCGCGACGGGCTCATGACCGGGCTGGCCGCCCGCGGCATCTCGATCCGGGTAGCCCGGACCTCGATCGAGCTCACCGTGCTCGCCGCCGGCTGGCTCCTCGGCGGGACCGTCGGGGTCGGCACGGTCGCGTACGCGTTGGCGATCGGACCGCTGGCACATGTCCTGCTCCCCCTGTTCGCGATCGATCCGCCCCCCAGAGGAGAGGCCCGCCATGAAGTTGCTCGTGGTCATCGCTAGCACCCGCCCAGGGCGCGTCGGCCCGACCATCGCCGAGTGGTTCGTCGGTCAAGTTCCCGACTCGCTCGGCTTCGAGGTCGACGTCGTCGATCTCGCCGAGCTGGGGCTGCCGCTGCTGGACGAACCGCACCACCCGGCCGAGCGTCTTTACCAGCACGAGCACACCCGCCGGTGGAGCGCACAGGTCAGTGCCGCCGACGCACTGGTGCTGGTCATGCCGGAGTACAACGTCGGCTTCACCGCGCCGCTGAAGAACGCCTTGGACTACCTCTACTCCGAGTGGCAGCACAAGCCGGTCGGCTTCGTCAGCTACGGGATGACCTCCGCCGGTCTGCGGGCGGTAGAGATGCTCAAACCGGTCTTGATCTCGCTGGGGATGGTCCCGGTGCACGATGCCGTCAGCATCCCGCTCCGGCTGCGGCTCGACGCGGACGGACATCTGCATCCCGACCACGTGATGCAGGAGGCCGCGCAGAGGATGCTCTGCGGGCTCCACCGGATGGGTCGCGTGCTCGGACCGCTGCGCGAGACAGCCGGGGCCCAGGCCGACCTCGCGACGCTGGCCTCGTGACGACACCGAGCGTGGACCTAACCCACGCGCTCTGGGCGTACGCGGTTCCGGCCGCGCTGATCACGATGCTGCCGGGACCGGACACCGCGATGGTGCTGATGACCGCGGTCAGATCAGGGCGTCGCGCTGCGAGCCGTCGGTGGCTGCCGTCGTTCGGCTGGGGATTTCGGCGGGCCCTCATGACGTGCGTGCTCAATCCCAAGGTCGGGGTCTTCTTCGTCGTCGTCCTGCCGCAGTTCATCCCGGCCGGAGCCGCGGTCGGCCCGACGTCGTTGGCGCTGGCGATGTTGCACGCCGCGGTAGCAGTCCTGTGGTACCTCCTCCTGGGCGGCGTTGTGGCCGGCGGCGCCGGAGCCGTGCTGGCGCGACGTCAGGTTCGGGTCTGGCTCGACCGCGTCACCGCCGCAGTTTTCCTCGGCTTCGGGCTGCGCCTCGCCGCCGACACCGCGGCTCGGTAGCCCGTCCTGCCCCGTTAGCGTGCGCCTCGTGGGCGAGTGGGTGCCGTGGGGGGTGGCGATGGAGCGCGCCCTGGTCGGCCCGGAGGGC
>JACCUZ010000184.1 GCA_013698395.1 Sporichthyaceae bacterium | reverse complement strand
TTTGGATGCGTCCGCTCGAGCTCGGTGAGCTTCCCGGCTGCGTACAGCTCCTCCCCTCGCGCCACCGCCAATCCGAGGGTCTTGTGCAGGTCCGGAGCCCGATCTGCTGCGGCGAGAAGGGCATCGGCGACCATATCTGAAAAGCCCTGACGGTCCGAATGACCAGTCATCTCCGCCACGCTTCGTATGAGGTCCCGGCTCTCGCGGACCGTGCCGTCACCCCAGAGGAAGGCGGCAGCTTGCATCCAGCGGGCCTCTCCCGCCTGCGCCGGTGAGCCGATCCGGATGATCTCGGTGTTGGTGGCCGCTGCGTCGCGCCACAGCCCCAGCGTCGCCGAGCAGTTGCCGATGACGCGGAGACCTCTCACCACCGAGGTCGCGTCCGAGGCGGCGCGACCGAGTGACACGAGCGCCTGGGCTGCCGAAGCGACCTCGGCGGGATCGATCACACTCCCTTTGGACATCTCGTGATAGAGCCGCATCATGCGCATGAACGCGTGGTCCAGTGGGTCGGCCGTGTCGTCGAGGTCCGCCTCGAACGCATCCAGCACCTCGCCGACCTGGTCCTCCTCCCCGACGTCCTCGTGGTGGTCCCTCATGCTGGCCAAAATCCCTCGCCGGACTTCGGAGGAGTGGGGTTCCAGCCGCAGCGCCCGCTCAAGGTAGGCGGCGTGGTCCTCGAACCGAGCGCGGTCTCGCGCCTGCTCGCCGGCCACCACCAGCGCCCCCACCGCGCGATCTACCAGCGCGTCCACCTGAGGACCACGGGCCGCGAGTTCGCGGCGGTAGTGAGCCGCCTGCTCGAGGTGGTGGGCCACGAAGCCGACCTGCTCGCCTCCCCCCTCGGCCTCGTCGCTGGCTGCCAGGCCGTCGGCGAACCGCTCGTGCAGCTCGGCCCGCACCGACTTCGCCAGCCCGTCGTAGGCGGCATCGCGGACCAGGATGTGTTTAAAAGCCCAGGTGTCGCCCTGGGGGGAACGCACGCGTCGGACGAGATCGCGCCGCGTCAACGCCATGAGGAAGGCACCGACCCCAGCTCTGGAGTCGGGCTCGGCCAGGAGCTCGGCGTCGGCGGTGGTGAACTCGAGACCGATGACCGACACCCGGCTCAGGAGGTCGCGTTCGGCCGCGGGAAGCCGGTCGAGCCGGGCCGCCAGGAGCGCCGAGACGGTGGGAGGCAGCTCGGACCGGCCGAGCTCACCCACGATCCGCCACTGGTTCTCAGGGCCCTGCGCGAGAACCCCCGCCTCGACCAGATGGGCGACGATCTCCTCGACGAAGAGGGGGTTGCCATCTGACCAAGAGGTCACCGCTTCCGACAGACCCTCCGGCACATCGCTCCCCAGCAACCCGGCGATCGAGGCCTCGATCTCACCGGGACTGAACGGCTCTAGGCCGAAGATCATGGCATTCATGGCCCCGGAGCCCCACCCGGGGCGCTGTTCCAGCAGTTCCGGTCTGGCCTGGCACAGGAGCAGCAGCGGTAGATCATAGACCTCGTCGCGGACCCGCTCGAGCAGGTCAAGCAGGGTCGGCTCGGCCCAGTGCAGGTCGTCGACACAGAGCACCAGCGGGCGCCGGGAGGCCAGCTCCTCCAGGAGCCGACATACGGACCAGACGGCCTGCTCGTTGCTGCCCGGGACGCCGGTCTTGCCCAGCAGCGGCAGGAGCACGTCCACTAACCGGTCGCGGTCCTGCACCTCACCGAGTGCCTGTTCCAGCGCGTGCCGGGTGATCTCATCCGACTCGGTCCCGGACAGATGCAGCGCGTGGCGCAGGGCCTGAATCATCGGCCAGTAGGAGATGCCCTGGCCATAGGAGACGCACCGCCCGTGCGCCACGTCGGCGCGGTCGCCGACACGGAGGAGGAATTCACCGACCAGTCGCGACTTCCCGATCCCGGGTGGCCCGAGGACCGTCAATAGGTGACTGTGGCCTGAGGTCACCGTCCGTTCGAGCGCGTCGTTGAGGGCGCGGTTCTCTTGCGTCCGTCCGACGAGCGGCACGTCTTCGCGTCGTCGGCGGCCATGGGGGGTATCGAGCACCCGCAGCAGGCGGTACGCCTGCACCGGCTTGGACTTGCCCTTGGCCGTTACTCCCGCTGGCGCCTCGGCCTCGACCGCGTCGCGGACCAGGGCGTACGTCGGTGCGCCGAGCAGGATCTCCCCGTCCCCGGCTGCCTGCTCCAGGCGCGCGGCCGTGTTGACCGCGTCGCCGGTGGCGAACGAGCCCCCTGCCCGGGCCGAGCCGGTCACCACCGATCCGGTGTTGACGCCCGTCCGGATCGCCAGCCGGACGCCGAGCTCGGACAGCAGCTGCTCGGACAGGACGGTAACCGCGTCGTTGAGCTCGTAAGCCGCCCGCACGGCCCGCAGTGCATCGTCCTCGTGCACCTCGGGTATCCCGAAGACCGAGAGGACGGCGTCGCCCACGAACTTCTCGACCATGCCGCCGTGCTTCTCGATCGCGGTACGTGCAATAGCGAAGTAGCGACCCATGACACTGCGGTAAGCCTCGGGGTCCAGCTGCTCGCCCATAGCCGTAGAACCGTTCACGTCGGTGAACAACAGCGTCACCGTGCGGCGGGTCTCTCGATCGGTCGCAGCGGGCACCTGGGTTCCGCACTCGAGACAGAACCTCGCGACGCTCGGGAGCTCCGCCCCGCAGGCGGCGCATGCGAGGAGGCCGGTGGCTGCCCCGCTTCCCATGGAGAGCAATAGTAGCGTCGGACGTGGTTGGGTCGCGGGTGTTCTTGTCCCGCGTCAAGATTCCTGGCAGGGGTCGATAGTTGACCTCGACCTGAAGGAGTCTGACCATGCCACGTCCACCCGCGATCCCCGCGCAGGACAAGGTTCGCATCGTGTTGTCCGTTTTGGCCGGTGAGCTCACCTGCGCCGAGGCTGCCCGTCGGGCGAAGGTCTCCGAGACCACGGTGGGGAACTGGAAGCGCCAGTTCCTCGACGCCGGCGCGGCCGGTGTCGAGGCCGGCGGGAAGGCCGGACCCAACGCCGTTGAGCGGGCCCTGGCGGAGGAGATGGAGGAGCTGAAGGCCGCCCTCGGCGAGGCCCATGTCGAGCTGCGGGTGTGGAAGAAGTCAGCCGAGTACCGGCTGGGCCCTTCGAGGACCTCGAGGTGATCCGCACGCAGGCGGGCATGTCGACCGCGGGGTTCTGCAGGCTGATCGACATGCCCGAGCGGACCTGGCGTCGTTGGCAGGCTCGCGCTCGTGCTGGCGAGCCGACCCGCGGTCCGTGGCCGGCACCGGTCACCGAGGCCGTGGAGCCGTCGGTGGTCAAGCACGCCGAGGCGCACACCGCGTGGGGACACCGCAAGGTCTGGGCGATGTGCCGTCACGACGGGCACCGGATCTCGGCGGCGACGACGCTGCGGATCCTTCGCCGCCGCAACCTGTTGCAGCCGGTGGGCTACACCCGGGAGCGGCGCCAGCTCGCCGCCGCCCGCCGGGCGGCGTTCCTGGTCCCGCCGACGGGGCCGAACCAGGTGTGGCAGCTGGACTTCTCCGAGTTCGAAACCTCCCGCGGCGGCACCTGGCGGATCGCTGGGTGTGCCGACTACTGGTCCAAGTACGAGTTCGGCTGGCACATCTCCACGACCGCCAACCAGCACGACGCCATCGCCGCGGTCGAGCTGGCCATCGCCGAGGCGCAGGCGCTGGCCGGTGCCAGCCTGCTGCAGACACTCACCGACACCACC
>JACCUZ010000178.1 GCA_013698395.1 Sporichthyaceae bacterium | reverse complement strand
CGCCGAGCTCAACGGCCGACCCCGAAAGACCCTCAACTGGGCCACCCCGGCCGAAGCCCTCAACGAACTACTCTTAACCGCAGTCGCATAGTGCCGTGTTGCGACGACCGCGTGAATCCGCCCCGCTGCGCCAGCCGTCGACGCCTGCTGAAGCGGGCCCACGCCTAGCGCAGTGGCTCCCCGGAGGCGTCCCAGAGCAGGTCAGGGCCGAGGTCGGCCAGCGTCGGGGCGCCGAGCAGTCCCATCGCCATCTCCAGCTCGGTACGCAGCATGTCGACCACCAGCTTCACTCCGGCGGCGCCGTGCACGGCCAGCCCCCAGACGTACGGCCGTCCGATCAGCACGGCCGTCGCACCCAGGATCAGCGCCTTAGCCACGTCGGTGCCCCGGCGGATGCCACCGTCGACGAGCACGGGCAGCCGGCCGTCGACAGCTGCGACCACACCCGGCAGCGCCTCGACGGTCGCGGGCACCGTGTCGAGGTTGCGCGCCCCGTGGTTGGACACGACGACGGCCGCGACGTCGTGGTCGAGGCAGCGGCGGGCGTCATCGGCCCGCAACACGCCCTTGAGTACGACCGGCACGCGCGCGACGGACGACAGCCAGTCCACGTCACGCCAGGTGACGGTCGGGTCGAGATGCGGGTTGTACACCCGCCGAGCTGGCGGCAGATCGTCCGGGACGAGCTCGAGGCCGCGCAGATTCGCGTACTCCACGCCGACCGGCAGGCCGAGGCTGTTGCGCCGGTCGGTGTCGCGGGCCCCCAGGACCGGAAGGTCGACGGTGAGGACCAGGGCCGACGCGCCGGCGTCCTCTGCCCGGGCGACCAGCTCGGCGGTGAAGCCCCGGTCGCGCTGGATGTAGACCTGGAACCACCACGGTCCGGTCGCCGCCGCGCCGACCTCGCCGACCGCGACGGTCGCCAGAGTGGACTGCACGTAGAGCGCCTCGGCGGCCGCCGCCCCCCGAACCGTCTCCAGCTCGCCGTCGGGGTGGAAGAGCCGATGCGATGCCGTCGGCGCCAGCACCACGGGGGAGGCGAGGTCGTGACCGAGGAGTCGGAGGGTCGTGTCTATCGAGGAGACGTCGACGAGGAACCGCGGCGCGAGCCGGATCCGGGACCAGGCCTCGACGTTCCAGGCCAAGGTGTGCTCGTCGCCGCTGCCGCCGGCGACATATGCGAACGCCTGCGGGGTCAGCCGCTCCCGGGCGAGGGCTTCCAGCTCGTGGCAGTTGACCACGTCCGGTGGCGGTGTCGCGGCCGGGTCCACCGGCCCCATCTAACCGGTGCGCTGGCGGGCGCGGTAGGCCGCGACGTGCAGCCGGTTGCCGCAGGTCCTGCTGTCGCAGTAGCGCTTCGACCGGTTTCGCGACAGATCGACGAGCACCCGCGAGCAGCCCGGCGCGGCGCACGTCGCGAGCCGCTGCCGCTCACCGGCCGCCAGGACGAACGCCAGCGCCATGCCGCAGTCGGCGGCCAGGTGCTCGGGTAGGCGCACCCCCGGCGCGTAGTAGTGGATGTGCAGCGGCCACTGGTCGTGGTCGGTGAGCCGCGGCGTGGTCCGGGCGTCCGCCACCAGCTCGTTGACCAGCCGGACCGCCGTGGCGTCGTCCGGCGCGGCGAAGATCTCCAGCAGCCGGTCGCGCAGAAGACGTACGCCGATCAGATCGTCCTTGGCCAGCACACCGACGTCGGAGATCTCGCGCCGCGCCACCAGCAACTCGAGGTCGGCGAGGTTCCGCAGCCCGTCCACGGCCGACGGGCCGGGGGCGGTGTTGACGATGTCGGTGACGGTGGCCAACGCGTGCGCGGTGTCGTGGCCGAAGTCCATCGCCGTCACCTCCGCTTGCTAGGGTTCCCTGCTGTCATGAGCGTAACTGACCGATGGTCCTGACGTGGCGCTGACCGACCGACCGGTCCTCGCCGCGGCCGCCGGCGCGGGCTGCATCGCCAGCTCGGCGACCCTCGTCCGGCTCGCCGACACCGCCCCTGCAACCGCGGCCACGTTCCGCTGCCTCTACGCGCTGCCGGTGCTGGCTCTGCTGATGCTGCGAGAAGACCGGCGTTATGGCCGGCGTTCCACGCGGGACCGCGGGCTCGCGGCCGGCGCCGGTGTCTTCTTCGCTCTCGATCTCGTGCTCTGGCACCACGCCATCGCCGCGGTCGGTGCCGGTATCGCCACCGTGCTGGGGAACCTTCAGGTCGTCTTCGTCGGCCTGCTCGCGTGGTGGCTGCTCCATGAGCGGCCCGGACCGCGGCTGGTGGCCGCCGTCCCGGTGGTCCTCGGGGGCGTGGTGCTCATCTCCGGGGTGATCGGCTCGGGTGCCTACGGCGACGACCCCGCACTCGGGGTGCTGTTCGGCGTCGGCACGTCGATCGCGTACGCCAGCTTCCTGCTGCTGCTGCGGCACGGGTCGGGTGACCTGCGCCGCAGCGCCGGCCCGCTCTTCGACGCCACCGCGGTCGCTGCCGTGCTGTCCGCCGCCATGGGGCCCTTCGCCGGCGGCGTCGACCTGGTGCCGAGCTGGCCGGCGCACGGCTGGCTGCTGGCACTCGCGCTCACCTCGCAGGTGGTCGGCTGGCTGCTCATCGCCGTGTCGCTCCCACGCGTCCCGGCCGCGCTGACCTCGGTCATCCTGCTCCTGCAGCCGGTCGCCTCGGTCGCCCTGGCCGCCGCCGTGCTCGACGAGCGGCCGTCGTCGCTCCAGCTGCTCGGCTGCGGCATCGTGCTCGCCGGCGTGGTCGGTGCCACAGCAGGACGCCGCGCCCCGACGAGTCCGCGGCGCGAGCAGATCGCCGTATGAACCTCACCCTCCGCGGCATCGGCCGCCTGCTCATCATGTCCGGTGAACCTGTTGCGGACGCGGCTCTCGTCGTCCGCGATGGCCGCGTCGCCTGGACCGGGCCTGAGCGATCGCTGCCGGCGGATGCGCCGGCGCAGACCCTCGACGTCGGCGGTGCCTGCGTCGTGCCTGGCTTCGTGGACGCGCACACCCATCTGCTGTACGCCGGACGCAGGCGCGAGGAGTTCGTCGCGCGGCTGGCCGGGTCGGCGTACGACGGAGGAGGCATCCGCACCACGGTCGACGCCACCTCCGCCGCGACCGACGAAGAGCTGCTGCGCCTCGCCAGCGGCCGGCTGGCGACCGCGGTCGCGCACGGCACGACGACCATGGAAATCAAGAGCGGCTATGGGCTGTCGGTCGACGCCGAGCTGCGGTTGTTGAGGCTGATCGGCGAGCTGGCGGGTCGGACCCCGATGCGGTTGGAGGCGACCTACCTCGGTGCGCATGTCGTGCCGGCTGGTCGACGCCGCGACGACTACGTCGACGACGTCGTCGCGACGCTGCCCGCGGCGACCGCGGCGGGGGCCCGGTGGTGCGATGTGTTCTGCGACGAGGGCGCGTTCACTGTCGAGGACGCGCGACGGATCCTCGTCGCGGCTCGGGCCGAGGGGATGGGGCTGCGCCTGCACGCCGAGGAACTCGCGTACACGGGTGCGGCGGGGCTCGCCGCCGAGCTGGGCTGTGCGAGCGCGGACCATCTCGAGCACGTCAGCGACGTGGACGCCCGGGCGATGGCCGCAGCAGGGGTGGTGGGGGTGCTGCTGCCGACCGTGACCCTGTCGCTTCGGTCCGGGGCGTGGGGACACGCGGCGCGGCTGCGCGAGTCCGGGGTGGAGCTTGCGCTGGCGACCGACTGCAACCCGGGAACGTCCTGGTGCGAGTCGATGCCGTACGCCATCCAGCTGGCGTGCCTGGCGATGGGGCTGCCAGTGGATGAGGCGTTCCGGGCGGCCACGCTCGGGTCAGCTCACGCGTTGCGGCGGGAGGACGTCGGTCACCTCGGCTTCGGCGCATGGGGCGACTGCGCCGTCCTGACGGCCGAGCACGAGGCGGACGTGGTGGCCCATCTGGGCGGACGTGCCGTCGGCACCACTGTCGTCGGGGGCGTCGCCGTGGCAGACGACCTCAAGCGGTGAGCAGGGCCTCGATCGCCCCGTCGATGTCGATGTGGTCCTGCTCCTGGCCCTGGGCGCAGAGCGCGTAGGTGCGGCCCAGGAAGTCGACCAGATCACGGATGGGGGCCTGCAGGAGCGCCTCGCCGTCGGGCGAGGTGAGGCCGATGAACACGACCTCGGCGCCCGAGCTCCAGGACGGCCATACCCGCACGTCGCCGTCGCCCGAGGGGCGGTGCACTCCCAGGGTCAGCAGCTCGCGGGCGAACACCCACGAGACGCCCTCGCCCTGGCCGGTCCGGAACGTGGCGTGGACGGCGTAGGGGTCGGCGACGTCGTAGTGCAGGACTACCGGAAGCGAGACGCTACCGTCACCGGGCGCGACGAGCTGGACGCTCATCTCGCGCGTCACCGTGGTCGGTGCCCATCCATTCATGATCGCTCCTCGCCCTGTCCGGTGGCTGCCCCCGTCGATCTTCTGGACTGCAGGGTCCCCGTACCGGCGGCCAGAAAACCTCCCGGGCCTGGTCCGTCGCCCGCATCTGCCGAAGGTGTTGCCGTCATCGGCTACAACGACCCAGTCCGTAAGGTGTGACGGGTTCGAAAGGGATGGATGTGGGCGAGCAGCGAGCAGCCGGGGGACAGGTGGCGTCGAACCCGGACGAATCGACCGACTCCGGGCGGACCCCGAAGCGGCGTACGCCGAAGCGGCCCGAGCTGCGCCACCCGTTCCGGGCCTTCTTCGCCCGGCACCGGACCCTCGACCTTGTCTACCGCGTCACTATCGGCGTTATCGGCAGCGGCATCGTCATCGGCGGGTTGCTCCTGATTCCGCTGCCCGGTCCTGGCTGGCTGATCGTCTTCGCGGGCCTGGCGATCCTGGCGACCGAGTTCGCGTGGGCCGGCCGGTTGCTGGACTTCGCCCGCGCCAAGGTGCGGACCTGGACCGACTGGGTGACCTGCCAGTCACTGCTCGTCCGGGCGGCGATCGCACTAGGAAGCCTGGCGCTGATCGCCGGGGCGGTGTGGGCCTACCTGGCGGCTCAGGGGGTCCCGAGCTGGTTGCCGCTCAGCTAGGTCGACCTCCGCGCACGGTAGGCTTCCTGGTTCCTGCGGACGATTAGCTCAGTTGGTTAGAGCGCACGCTTCACACGCGTGAGGTCACTGGTTCGAGTCCAGTATCGTCCACAAGAATTGGCGCAGCGCCTCGCGTGCATCTGGCTCCAGGACACATCTGTGGTTGATGACGTCGGTTGTGGCGACGTCCTCGCCTCTCATGTCCCAGGCGCCTCTTGTGTCCCGGGGCCAGAGTGGCGTAGCCGCGGAGGTGCCGCGGAGGAGTCGCGGAGGAGTCGGTGCTGAGGGGCTCGTTCGCCTAGTCCAGGCCGGCCGGACAGCTAGGCTTCGCCACCATCCCCGAAAGGACCACTATGTCGTTCCCCTCGGACCTTCAGATCGCCCAGGGGGCGACGTTGACGCCACTGGGGGAGATCGCCGACGACATGGGCATCGGGCAGCACCTGCTCGAGCCCTACGGCGCCGACGTTGCCAAGATCAAGCTCTCAGCGGTTCAGGAGCTGAGCGACCGTCCACGAGCCCGGTACGTCGTCGTGTCCGCGGTCACGCCGACACCGCTGGGCGAGGGCAAAACAACGACGACGGTCGGCCTGGGCCAGGCCATGAAGCATGTGGGCAAGAAGGCGACCGTCACGATCCGTCAGCCGTCGATGGGCCCGACGTTCGGCATCAAGGGTGGGGCCGCTGGTGGCGGCTACAGCCAGGTCGTGCCAATGGAGAGCCTCAACATGCACCTGACAGGGGACTTCCACGCGGTCACCATGGCGCACAACCTGCTCTCGGCCATCGTGGACAACGAGCTGCACCAGGGCAACGCAGCAGGGCTGGACGTCTCGAACATCACGTGGCGCCGTGTCATGGACATGAACGACCGGTCGCTGCGCAACATCGTCGTGGGGTTGGGACCCAAGCAGGACGGGGTCACCCGGCAGACCGGGTTCGACATCACTGCGGCATCCGAGGTGATGGCCATCCTGGCGCTTGCCCGATCCCTGCCCGAGATGCGGGAGCGGCTCGGGCGGATCGTCGTCGGCTACACGGACAGCGGTGATTCCGTCACCGCCGAAGAGCTGAACGCCGCCGGTGCGATGGCTGTCGTGTTGAAGGACGCGCTCAAGCCCAACCTGATGCAGACGTTGGAGAACACGCCGGTGCTCGTGCACGCCGGTCCTTTCGGCAACATTGCCCACGGCAACTCGTCGGTGGTCGCCGACCTCGTGGGCATCAGGTGTGGCGACGTGCTGGTCACCGAGGCCGGCTTCGGTGCCGACATGGGCGCCGAGCGCTTCTTCAACATCAAGTGCCGATCCTCGGGACTGATACCCGACGCCGCCGTCGTCGTGACGACGGTGCGCGCCCTCAAGGTCCACTCCGGCAGGCACCGCATCGTCGCGGGCAAGCCGTTGCCCGACGTGCTGTTCGCGGAGAACCCCGACGAGGTGCACAGCGGTGGCACCAACCTGCGCAAGCAGATCGAGAACATCCGGATCCACGGGGTGACACCGGTTGTCGCCGTCAACGTCTTTCCTGGCGACCACCGCTCCGAGCACCAGGCGATCCGCGAGCTGGCCGACGAGATGGGGGTGCGCGTAGCGGTGTGCAACCACTTCGCAGAGGGAGGAGCAGGAGCGGTCGAGCTCGCCGAGGCCGTCATCGAGGCCGCCGACGAGCCGTCGAGCTTCGAGCTGCTCTACCCGGACGACGCCAGCCTGCGGGAAAAGATCGAAACGGTCGCCGCCAGGATCTACGGAGCCGCTGGCGTGGACTACAGCACCACCGCGACGAAGCAGATCGACAACTACGAGCGCAACGGGTTCGGTCACCTTCCCGTCTGCATCGCCAAGACCCATCTGTCCATCTCGTCGGACCCCGCCCTGAAGGGGGCACCGACCGGCTGGCGCCTTTTCGTGCGGGAGGTCAGGGCGTCCGTGGGCGCGGGCTTCATCTACCCGGTCTGCGGGGACATGCGGACCATGCCAGGTCTGGGCACCAGCCCCGCCGCCTTCGGAATGGACCTTGACGAGGGCGGCTCCATCGTGGGCCTGTCCTGACGGTGAGCGAGGACAGCCTGCTTTCGTTGTCGGTCGAGGACTTGCTCGCGGCGTTCGCGACGCGCACAGCCGCGCCAGGCGGCGGTGCCGCCGCGGGGCTCACTACCGCGCTCGCCGCGGGCCTGGCC
>JACCUZ010000158.1 GCA_013698395.1 Sporichthyaceae bacterium | reverse complement strand
GGAGAACAAGACCGTGGTCCGCTCGATGCTCGCTGACCTGGTCTCGCGTGGGCTGTCCGCCGACGACGGGCTGCTGGTCGTGATGGACGGCGCGAAGGCCCTGGCTGCGGCCGTGAAGGAGGTGTTCAGCAACCTCGCCGCGGTGCAGCGGTGCACGTTGCACAAGCGGCGCAACGTCGCAGATCACCTGCCGGACAGGGAGAAGGCGTGGGTCGACGCGAAACTCGTGAAGGCCTTCAACCACCCCGATCCTGAGCTCGGGCTGCGCAACGCCACCCACCTCGCCGGTCTGCTCGAGAAGGCTCACCCGGGCGCGGCGAACTCGCTGCGCGAAGGGTTGGAGGAGATGTTCACCGTCAGCAGGCTGGGCATCGACGGCCGGCTCGCGAAGACGCTGGTCACGTCCAACCCGGTCGAGTCGATGATCTCCATCGCCAGGACCACGAACCGCAACGTGACCCGTTGGCGCGACGGACACATGGTGTTGCGCTGGACCGCCGCCGGGATGCTCAACGCCGAGCGATCGTTCCGCAGGATCAAGGGCTACAAGCAGATGCCCCAGCTCGTCGCGGCCCTGCACCGTCATGCTCATCCCGAGACGGCCTCGACCCCCGAATCTGTCGGAGCCGCCGCATAGAGTTCACCCAGGATCGTCACCCAAGTTCCACGAGACTCGGGAGTGCGCCCAGTGGCTTGGGAGGAGGTAGTTCAGTGACTTGACCCAAGTCTGAAGCTCGTCGTCGCCAGCCGGTGTGAGTCCGGTCCGGGTAGTCACCAGGGAGCCCGGTAGCAGGCTGCCGGCGTCGGAGGGAAACGTCCGGCGTCGAAGCGCAGCGTCAAGAGCCCTTTAGGGGGAGCAACTGGACGGTCCGCAGCATCAAGCGAAGCCTGCCGCGTCGTTAACGTGCCGCCTTCGGGCGGGAGAGGGAGAGCCGAGCCCGGTCCCTCAGGGCGAAGGCCATGGAAGCGGTGAAGATCCTGGAATGCAGCCGCGAGGAACTCCCCGGCGTAGAGGGCGTGGAACGTTCAGAAGGTGACGGCGGGAACTGGGGAGGCCCTCCCCGGCCGATGCGGGCTGCGCGAGACCCGCGGGAAAGGCGGCGCCCTATAACCGGTGACGAGCCGGGAAGTGGGTGGCGCGCCGGGAGGGCGTCGGAGGCGGCCGTAGTACCGCTCGAGCCGGTCGGACAACACAACCGCCGGTGAGGGAAGGGCCGCTGCTTCGTCTGCGCGCGTGTGGAGAGGGAGGGGCCCGGTGAGTGCCCTCGTGGCTAGTCCCGCCGCTTCGGGATCCGGTTCGCTGGATCCGGTCCGTGCCCTCCAGCACGCGCTCTACCGGGCGGCCAAGGCCGATCCCGGACGTCGGTTCCACGCGTTGCACGACAAGGTCCTGCGCAGGGACGTCGTGTGGCGGGCGTGGGTCCAGGTGCGCCGCAACAGCGGCGCAGCCGGCATCGACCGGGTCACCCTGGACATGGTCGAGCAGTACGGGGTGTCCCGGCTGGTCGACGAGCTGATCGCGGACCTGAAGGACGGCAGGTGGCGTCCGTTGCCCGCGCGTCGGGTGTTCATTCCCAAGCCCGGCACGACGGAACAGCGGCCGCTGTCGATCCCGGCGGTGCGTGACCGGATCGTGCAGGCGGCGTTGAAGATCGTGCTAGAGCCGATCTTCGAGGCCGACTTCCTGCCGTGCTCGTTCGGGTTCCGCCCGAGGCGTGCGGCGCACGATGCCTTGCAGGTTCTGGTGGACGAGTCCTTCCGGGGCCTGCGATGGGTGGTCGAGACGGACATCGCCAACTGCTTCGAGGCGATCCCGCACGAGAAGTTGATGCAGGCGGTCGAGGAACGGGTCTGTGACCAAGGCGTCCTCAGGCTGTTGCGCGCGACCCTGCGCGCGGGAGTGATGGTGGACGGCTCGGTCCGGCGCGCGGTTACCGGCACCCCACAGGGCGGGGTCATCTCCCCGCTGCTGGCCAACGTCTATCTGCACCGGGTAGACCGGGCATGGCGTGGGTCCTACGGGACGCTGGTCCGCTACGCCGACGACCTGGTGGTGATGTGCCGGTCCCGGGGGCAGGCCCAAGCCGCGCTAGCGCGGCTGACCGTCCTGCTGGCCGACCTCGGCTTGGAGCCGAAGGCGGCCAAGACCCGGATCGTGTGCCTGACCGAGGGTGGCGAGGGGTTCGACTTCCTCGGCTTCCACCACCGGTGGGTCAGCACCCGAGCGGTGCACACGGCACGGCGGATCACCTTTCTCGCCCGCTGGCCCTCACGCAAGGCGACACAGCATGCCCGGGACCGGGTCCGTGATCTCACGGCCCGATCCCGCCTCGCTGTGCCGGTCGAACGAGTCGTGCAGGACGTCAATCTGTTCCTGCGTGGCTGGGCCGGGTATTTCCGCTACGGCAACTCGGCCCGCGACTTCGACAAGATCATGATCTACGCGGATCAACGGATGGCCCTGTTCGTGGGCAAACGCCACAAACGGGGTCGACGGTTCGGGCAAGTGATGCTGATCCGGTCCGGGAACCGAATGGGTCTGATCAACCTCAACGGAGCCGTCGTCGCTCCCAGGCCCAACCGGGCCTGGCGGGCTCCGGCCGAACACCGCCGGTGAAGGACGTCGGTGAGCCGTGTGCGGGAGAACCGCATGCACGGTTCGACGGGGAGGGGCTGGAAACGGAACGCAACTGCGTCACCGCGCCAGCCCCTCACCCAACCAACCTCGACGCCCCGCCAAGGCCTTCGTGTTGGGTGCACTCGGTCTTGTAGAGCCCGAGCAGGCTCTCGGCCTGGGC
>JACCUZ010000157.1 GCA_013698395.1 Sporichthyaceae bacterium | reverse complement strand
CTCCAGCCCGACCAGCTGGCTGAACAGGTAGTGGTAGGCGCGTCCGCGGTTGCGCTCGAAAGCGTTCCACCGCTGCGGCACATGCCACTCCACCTCACGTTCGCCGCTCTCGCCCTTGGGCACGAGGAAGCGCATGCTGGATCCGGTCGCCGACATGAAGTCGCTGGCGGGCATCTTCTGGGCCAGTGCCGTGGTGAGCAGGCGGGTGTAGCAGCCGGCCTCGACGACCTGCCGGTCCCAGCGGGGCGCGCACGCCCAGGTGTACTTGTCCTTCCAGTCGCGCGCCCCCGGCTTGGGCAGCGTGCGCTTGTTCCACGGGTGGTAGGGCGAGATCGGGTTGCCGATCGGGTCGGTGGCGTAGCGCGAGGACTTCGACTCCTCGTAGTAGGAGTGCTCGACGAACTCCTCCCAGCCGATGTTGATGTCGGTGAGCCTGGTCGTGACGAGCTTGCCGTCGATCACCACACCAGGAGTCGACCAGCGCTTCTCACCCCAGGAGTTGCAGTTCTCGTACGTCGCGTCGTAGGCGTAGGGGTCGTCCCAGTAGCCAGGATCGATCTGGTTGGTCGGCCGGTAGCCGACGAACTGGTAGCGCTCGTCCGCCTCGTAGAAGAACGCCGGGATGTCGTCCCAGACGGCCATCATCCGTTGCGCGTAGTCGAAAAGCCTCCCGAGCTTGGAGTGGTACTCGTTGAGTGTCTGCAGCGTCAGGGTCGTCGAGACGCCGCCCGGCACGACGTTCTGCGGGTGCGGGTACTTGCCGGTCAGGATGACGACCATCTCGCGCGACAGCCGGGTGAACTCGAGGCCCTCCCGGTAGAGCGCGCCGGTCAGCGGGTTGAGCGCCGTCATGAGGTCGGCCATGGTCCTGAAACCGTGGATGTGGGTGTTGGCGCACGTCCAGCTCTCGGCCCTGGGCCACAGCTCGGGGTTGGCGGACCTGATGACCGACTCGGAGTAGTCCGGGCCAGCGAGCAGGTACAGGTGCAACGGGTTGTCGTAGCCCATCTCCGCGGCCTCGACCATATTGCGGACGACGGTTCCGAGCGGCGGCGGTGCGATGCCCATGGCCTGCTCGATGGCGTAGGCCGCGGCGTGCGCGTGGACCCCGCCGCAGACGCCGCAGGCACGTGAGGACACGAAGATGGCGTCCCGCGGGTCGCGGCCCATGAGGATCACCTCGTAGCCGCGGAACAGCGTCGCTTGCGCGTGCGAGTCGAGGTAGGCGCCCTGGTCCAGGTCGGCCGTCACGTGGACGGCGAGCGCACCCGCGATGCGGGTGACCGGGTCCATGTTCAGATCCTTGATGTGCCCGTTACGAGCCACCAGGCGCTCGATGCGCTCCTGGCGTTCGGCCTCGGTCATCCCGACGTCCGGCTTGGTGACCGTCACGTCGTAGGGGTTGGGGATGCCGCCGCGCAGCGTTGCCTTGCCACGCTCGTCGAACTCGACGGGCAGGGTCTTGAAGCACATGCGCGGACTCCTCGGTGTCGACCAGGTGGGTTCAGCTATGGACGCGCGGGCTGCCGCCGCTGGGTGCCTCGTCTGGCCGCTTGCCCCAGACGTCGGCGTCGTTGCGCGAGGTGTCGCTTGCGCGGCGAATCTTGTCGTAGAACTTGTGGCCGGCATCGGCCAGCGCCGAGGGCTCGCCCCTCTCCCGGGAGAACGCGCTGGGCGAGGCACCCTGCCTGTCCCAGCGCACCTCCCGGTTGAGGTTGTTGTTGCTGAACTTTCGCAGCGGGCGGATGACACTGCCGACCATCCTCGAGACCGTCGTTGAGGCCAACGAGCCCGGGGGCCGCTTGTAGAAGGGCGTGAACTTGTCCGGGAAGCCCGGCATGGTGCAGCCGATGCAGGCGCCACCGGCGTTCATGCAACCGCCGAGCCCCATGACCGCGCCGCGGGAGGTGATGTTGCAGTTGACGACCGGCCCCCAGCAGCCGATCTCGACGAGGCACTCGGGGTCGCCGAACTCGTGGGCGAAAGTGCCCTCCTCGTAGTACGCGCCGCGCACGCACCTGCGGTGCACCGTCTCGCCGAACAGCCACGCCGGGCGGCCCAGCTCGTCGAACTCTGGGAGCGGCCCGAAGCCCTGGAGGAAGTAGAGGACGGCTGCGACCGTCTCCGTGAAGTTGTCACCCACCGGCGGACACCCGGGGACGTTGACGACCGGCACGCCCAGCACCGACCGGTAGTCCTTGCCCAGGAAGTCCATGAGGCTCATCGCACCGGTCGGATTACCTTCCGCCGAAGGGACCCCGCCCCAGGTGGCGCAGGTCCCGATCGCGATCATCGCCGCGGCGTTCGGGGCGAGCCGGGCGATCCACTCGGTCGAGCTGACCGGCCGGAGCGCACCGTCGACGCCCCACGGCTCCTCGCCGGTCGCGGACCAGTAGCCGCCGGTCGCGTTGGCCACGACCTCGTCGGCGATCGAGCCTTCGAGGATGACCACGTACGGCGCGTCGAGCGTCCCGTCGATGGCCTGCTCGGCCGGTCGCAGGTAGTGCGGACCCGACTCCATGTTGATGACCGGGTGGTGCAGCACCACCCGGGGGATACCCGGGTGGGCGCCGAGCATCATGCTCTCGACGGAGGGGTTGGTTGCCCCGGTCACCGCGACGCTGCACCCGTCGCAGCTCATGCCCGCGAACCAGAAGGCGTGCACCTTCTCCAGCGGCCCGAAGCGCGTCGCCATCCCGGCTGCGGCAGCGGAGGCCAGCATGTCCTCGGTCATCGCGCCCGAGGGCATCCCGAACTTGCCCAGGTGCGTCGTGTCGTGGAACGCCGTGACGGGTCCGAGGACGTCCAGCAGCTCCTGCGCGGGGGTGCGGTCCACC
>JACCUZ010000120.1 GCA_013698395.1 Sporichthyaceae bacterium | reverse complement strand
GTGGTGGACTCGTCCAAACTGCCACCAGGGTTCTTGACGCTACGGCTCCACCCGGACGTCCGGGTCGACGTGGTCCACCTGATCCGGGACCCGAGGGCGGTGGTGAACTCCGAACGCCGCAGCAGGGCCCGACCTGGTGTGGACCCGGCGCTGCTGCCCCCCGTGCGCCCCGCACTCAAGAGCGCGCTGTACTGGTCCGCCGCGAACATCGCCATCCGGCGCTACGCGAGATCGGCGGCGTCGTATCGCGTTGTTTGTTACGAGGATTTCACCGCCACTCCCGACGCGTGCCTTTCCCTGCTGAGCACCGGACTGGGACTCGCCCGGCCGCGACTGATCGAGCAGGACACGGGAGCATCCGGACACCTTGCCGTCGGCAACCCGAGCCGCTTTCGCACGTCCGCGCAGGCCATCACCGAGGACCGGTCGTGGCAGACGCAGCTGCCCTGGGCGGATCGGGCTCTGGTCACCGCACTTAGCCGCCCCGTGCACTTCTGGCTGACCTGACCCAGGGTGCGGCGAACTGTCCGGGCATTTCACGCCATGACGCCGACACCCTCCGCCACGAACCCCGGGAAGACGGCCGAGGCGTCGGTGGGGTACCTGACCCGGACGACCTCGCTCAAGACGCTGCGATAGTCAACGGTGACCGCCAGGTCGTCGTCGACGAGCTGCGCGGTGCCGAGTCCTGGCCAACGGGTGTGGACCTGTCCGCCACGCACACCCGCCCCCATGACGAGCATGCAGTTGCCGTAGCCGTGCTCGAGCCCGTAGTCGCCGTTCTCCGGGACACGGCGCCCGAACTCGCTGAGGTAGTTGTGCAGGATCCACGACCGCAGCATCCGGCTGACCGAGGTCCAGGCGTCGGCGACATCGGGTGCGCCGTCGGGGCGGGGCCAGTCGAAGGGGCGCTGGCCCATGCCAAACTCTGGCTGTCTGTCGGGTGACGCAGTTCGTGGGCAGGCTCGGCTGAAGCGGCGCACGCCGAGGACGCGGTACGCGCACAGCAGGTCCTCGCCGGCGTCCGGGCCTTTGTGGCGACCGACGACTCGAACTCCGGATGCGCGACCAGCGCGCGCAGCGTGTCCTTGATGCTGGTGCCCGACGTGAGGTAGGCCTCGGCAACGGCGGGGACGACGGCGTCCGAGGGGGTGTCACTCACGAAGCGCTGGCACAACCTGCGCGCGAGGCGCTGCGCGGTCGTCGGGTGGTGCGCCAGGTACCGCACGTATTCAGCGACGGCCGCACGACCGTCCTGGCTAGCGTTGTCATGTTGGAAGTCGAGGACCTGGACGGGGCCGGTCGAGTGGTCCTGGGGTGAGTAGTAGGCCGCGAAAGAGCCGTACATGTCGACCCGATAGCCGGTCAGCAGCCGAGCGGAGCTCTTGACAACTTCCGGTGGGCCGGGCAGCTCGATGCGAGTGCGCCCGACCACGAGCCGTGCACCCATGAGGGCAGGGCCACCAAAGGTTCGGCTAGCTCACCACCCGACCGCGTTCCCCGGTCTCGGCCGACCTCTCGGCCGTACTGAACGACTGGTCACGGCCGTGACTTCGTCGATGACTCGCTGCGCATCGGCGTCTGAAATGGCGCTGTAGATCGGCAGCGAGACCGCGCGCTCGAACTCTGCGAGGGCAACAGGAAAGTCGTCTGGCTCGTACCCGTACTTGTCCTTGTAATACGAGTGCAGATGCAAGGGGATGAAGTGCACCGACGTGCCCACTCGCCGCGCACCAAGTGCATCGATCAGTTCGTCACGGCTCAGTGCGCCGGTTCCGGGGTTGACACGCAGAAGATAGAGATGCCACGCGCTGTTGACCCCTGGCGGGACGACGGGGCACTCCACCTGGTCGAGGTCGCCGAATGCCTCGGTATAGGCGCCAGCGATCTCGGAGCGGCGCTTCCACATCTCCTCCGCGCGAGTCAGCTGCACTCGACCCATGGCTGCTGCGACGTCGGTGAGGTTGTACTTGTAGCCGGGAGCGATGATGTCGTACGCCCACCCGCCACCCTCGGCGTACCTGCTCCAGGCTTGCCGGCTGAGCCCGTGCAGGCTCATGGACCGGGCCCGATCCGCAAGGGCTTGGTCCTCCGTAGTGAGCATGCCGCCCTCACCCGTGGTGATCGTCTTCGTGGCGTAAAAGGAGAAGCACACCGCGCCCCGAATGTCCTCAGGAAGGCGCCCCACGCGGTGCCCATCGCGGGTGGCCGGGAAGGCGTGGGCCGCGTCCTCCACGACCGCGAGCTCGTTCTCGCGGGCGATGTCCCAGATCTCGTCCATCGCACACGGCACGCCGGCAATGTGGACCGGCATGATCGCGCTCGGCCGACCCGTTCCCTCGTCCAGGCTGCGCCGGATCGCCAGCCTCAACAGCTGGGGATCCATGTTCAGCGTCATGCGGTCGATGTCCACGAAGACGGGCTTGGCGCCCAGGTAGCGCACAACCTCCGCGGTGGCGGCAAATGTGTACGGGGACATGAACACGAGATCATCGGAGCCGACACCGAGGGCTTCGAGGCTGAGGTGCAGCGCGGCCGTGCACGAGTTCAGGGCCACCGCATGGCTGGCGCCGACTGCGGCGGCGAACTCCTGCTCGAACCGCGCGCACTCCTGCCCCGTGGTCAGCCATCGGGAACGCAAGACGCCCACGACAGCGTCGATCTCCTGCTGTCCGATGTCAGGTACCGCGAACGGCAGCACCTTGTCGTGACTCACGCCCTCAGCCTCCATACTGGAAGGTGTAACCGCGGTCGTCGTCCCCGAGCAGGTCGTACCCCAACCCACCCATGAACTCCGCGTGCGAGGCGGCTGTGCGTGCCAAGCACACGTACGGTCGGTCCCGCTCCAGTGTGCGCAGCAGCCCACGCAGGATCTCCTGCTCGGCCCCGTTAGTGGTGACACTCACCAGCGTCACGCGCCCGAGGTCCGCGTCGTCGACCAGGTCGTCCAGCGGGACGGCCTCGACCCTGATGGAGCGGAACCTCGCGAGCTCGTCGTGTGCGTAGTCAGTGGCCCCGGCGACGAAGTTGGACGCCGGGTGTCCGGGGTCGACCTGCATGGTGAGCGTCGTGCGCTCGAACCACGCGGCCGCGCGCACGACGCGGACGTGCGCCAGTCCGCGGCGCTCCGCTGCACGGCGGACGGAACTCGTCGGCGCTGGCCTTGTCCGGCTCCACGACGAGAACCCGGCCGTGGGGCTTCGTCCGCCGCGCGAACGCCATTGCGCGCGACCTCCCCGCCCATAGGGTGTCGCGAGGAGCCCCACCTGGATCGCGACGGAACCAGGCCCGAGCAGTCGATACGGCAGGCTCCGGCGCCGGGCGGCGTCGGTGAGCGCGTACTTGACCCGGAAGGGGACGACGG
>JACCUZ010000335.1 GCA_013698395.1 Sporichthyaceae bacterium | reverse complement strand
CCGCCTGACAGACTTGCCCGAGTGAGCGCGACGATCCTGGACGGCAAGGCAGCGGCGGCCGAGATCAAGGCCGACCTGCGGGCCCGCGTCAGCCGACTCCGGGCCGCCGGCGTGGTTCCCGGATTGGGCACGGTGCTCGTGGGTGACGATCCGGGCAGCCGGTCCTACGTGGCCGGCAAGCACCGCGACTGCGCGGAGGTCGGCATCGTGTCGCTGCAGCGGGAGCTGGCGGCGGAGTCGACCCAGGCCGACGTCGAGGAGGTCATCGACGACCTGAACGCGGACCCGGCGTGCACGGGCTACATCGTCCAGCTTCCGCTGCCCCGCGGGCTGGACCCGAACGCCGCGCTGAGCCGCATGGACCCGGACAAGGATGCCGATGGGCTGCATCCCACCAACCTGGGCCGGTTGGTGCTCGGCGAGACGGCGCCGTTACCTTGCACGCCCCGCGGCATCGTCGCGCTGCTTCGTCGACATGGTGTCGTGCTCGCTGGTGCGGAGGTCGTCGTCGTCGGCCGCGGGGTCACGGTCGGGCGGCCACTGGGGCTGCTGCTCACCCGGCGTACGGAGAACGCGACCGTCACCCTGTGCCACACGGGCACCCGGGACCTGGCTGCACACCTGAGACGCGCGGATGTAGTGGTCGCAGCTGCCGGGGTGCCGGGCCTGGTCGAGCCCGAGCACGTGCGGCCGGGCGCCGCCGTCGTCGACGTGGGCATCACCCGGACCGCCGCCGGACTGGTGGGCGACGTCGCGCCGGGGGTGGCCGAGGTCGCCGGCTTCCTGGCACCGGTCCCCGGCGGGGCGGGGCCGATGACGCGGGCCATGCTGCTCAGCAATGTCGTCGAGGCGGCTGAACGGACCGCCGCCGCGGCGCCGACCGGAACAGCCTGGACGGCGTCGTGACCGAACCGGTCACGGACGAGCGCCCGCCGATCCGCGGAGGTTGGATCGGCAGGCAGTGGCCGTTGCTCACGGTGCTCGGCGGTGGTCTCGTCGGACTGGCTGCGATCGGGTTCGACCACTTCCGTAGTGGCAGCCTGCTGCTCAGCGCCTCGGTGCTGCTCGCCGCGGTCGCCCGAGCTGTGCTACCGGCCCGCCGCGTCGGCCTGCTGGTGGTTCGCAGCCGACCCTTCGACATCCTCGTCCTGCTGGCCATGGGCCTCGCGCTGCTCGTGCTCGCGATAGTCGTGCCGGAACAGAGCGGGCCGGTGGGGCGTGGCCGCGGTTGAGATAGCCTCCTCCGCCATGGTCAGCACTCCTGTCATCGTGACTGTCACCGGCGCGGCAGGGCAGATCGGCTATGCCCTGCTGTTCCGCGTCGCGTCCGGCCAGCTGCTCGGTCCCGACGTTCCCGTGCGGCTCCGCCTGCTCGAGATCACCCCGGCACTACAAGCGGCCGAGGGGACTGCGATGGAGATCGACGACTGCGCCTTCCCGCTGCTCAGCGGCATCGACATCACCGATGACGCGGGCACGGCCTTCGACGGGGTCAACGTGGCGCTGCTGGTGGGCGCTCGCCCGCGTACGGCAGGCATGGAGCGTGGTGATCTCCTCGAGGCCAACGGCGGGATCTTCAAGCCACAGGGAGAGGCGCTCAACGCGGGCGCCGCCGACGACGTCCGGGTGCTCGTCGTTGGCAATCCCGCTAACACCAACGCGCTGATCGCCGCATCACACGCGCCGGACGTGCCGAAGGACCGCTTTACCGCGATGACCCGGCTGGATCACAACCGGGCCCTGAGCCAGCTGTCGAAGAAGACGGGGACGCCCGTCGGAGACATCCGCAAGCTCACCATCTGGGGCAACCACTCGGCGACCCAGTACCCCGACATCTCCCACGCCGAGGTCGGCGGCCGACCTGCGGCGGACGTCGTCGCGGACCAGGAGTGGCTCGAGGGCGACTTCATCCCGACCGTCGCCAAGCGGGGAGCCGCCATCATCGAGGCGCGCGGTGCATCCTCGGCGGCATCGGCAGCCAACGCCGCGATCGACCACGTCTACGACTGGGTCAACGGCACGCCCGAGGGCGACTGGACGTCGGCGGCGATCGTCTCGGACGGGTCCTACGGTGTGCCCGAGGGCCTGATCTCGTCCTTCCCTGTCGTGTCACGCGGGGGGAGGTGGGAGATCGTCGAGGGTCTCGAGGTCAGCGAGTTCTCCCGCGCGCGCATCGACGCCTCGGTGCGCGAGCTGCAGGAGGAGCGCGAAGCCGTCCAGGGCCTCGGCTTCGTCTGAGCGCCGCCCGAGCCCGAACCGACACCGGAGGAGTTCCGTGACCAAGATCACCGTGCAGAATCCGGTCGTCGAGCTCGACGGCGACGAGATGACCCGCATCATCTGGGCCTTCATCAAGGACCGGTTGATCCATCCCTACCTCGACGTCGACCTGCGCTACTTCGACCTGTCGATCCAGAACCGGGACGCGACCGACGACCAGGTCACCGTCGACGCGGCCGAGGCCATCAAGGAGCACGGCGTGGGGGTGAAGTGCGCCACGATCACCCCAGACGAGGCGCGGGTCGAGGAGTTCGGCCTGAAGAAGATGTGGCGCTCACCCAACGGCACGATCCGCAACATCCTCGGTGGGGTCATCTTCCGTGAGCCGATCATCATGGCGAACATCCCCCGGCTGGTGCCCGGTTGGACCAAGCCCATCGTCGTGGGACGCCACGCTTTCGGCGACCAGTACCGAGCCACGGACTTCCGGGTGCCGGGCGAGGGGAGGTTGACCATCACGTTCACCCCGAAGGACGGCAGCGAGCCGATCGAGCACGAGGTCTACCAGTTCCCGGGTGGCGGCGTCGCGCTTGCGATGTACAACCTCGATGACTCGATCCGGGACTTCGCGAGGGCGTCGTTCCGCTACGGGTTGGCCCGCGAGTACCCCGTCTACCTCTCCACCAAGAACACGATCCTCAAGGCCTACGACGGTCGGTTCAAGGACCTGTTCCAGGAGGTCTTCGACGCCGAGTTCAAGGCCGAGTTCGGCAGCTTGGGGCTGACCTACGAGCACCGCCTCATCGATGACATGGTGGCCGCTGCGCTGAAGTGGGAGGGCGGGTACGTCTGGGCGTGCAAGAACTACGACGGTGACGTGCAGTCCGACATCGTCGCCCAGGGCTTCGGTTCTCTTGGCCTGATGACGTCGGTGCTGATGACCCCGGACGGGCGCACGGTCGAGGCAGAGGCGGCGCATGGCACGGTCACTCGGCACTTCCGTGAGCACCAGAAGGGCAACCCGACGTCGACCAACCCCATCGCCTCGATCTTTGCCTGGACCCGTGGCCTGGCCCACCGGGGCACGCTCGACGGCACCCCGGAGGTCACGGAGTTCGCCCACCAGCTCGAGCAGGTCTGCATCGAGACCGTCGAGGGGGGCCAGATGACCAAGGACCTGGCGCAGCTGGTGTCCAAGGACCAGGCCTACCTCAACACCGCGGACTTCCTCGCGGCGCTGGATGAGAACCTGACGAGGAAGATGGCCGGCTGACGTCGGCCCGCGACTCAGTGGTCGCGTCGGGCGCCGTCGGAGGGCGCCACCTCGAAGACTCCCGGAGTCGGCCAACCCGCAGCCGCGAAGGCTGAGACGACCTCGCTACGTAGGGCAGGCATGCGCCGGGCCGGCGCGAGGGCGATCGCCGACCCACCGAAGCCGCCACCGGTCATCCGGGCAGCGACTGCGCCCGCTCGCCGGGCTGCTTCCACGGCGACGTCGAGCTCGTCGCAGCTGACCTCGTAGTCGTCGCGAAGCGAGGTGTGTGAGGCGTTCATGAGCGATCCGAGCTCGGCCCAGTCCCGTGACCGCAGGGCGTCGACCGCAGCAGGGACGCGGGCGTTCTCGGTGACCACGTGCCGCGCTCTTCGGCACAGCTCGTCGTCGAGGCCCGCGAGCCGCTGCGCGAGCCCGTCAAGAGCGAGGTCGCGCAACGAACCCAGCCCCAGCTGGGCGGCCGCCCGCTCACAGGCGGCGCGGCGGTCGGCGTAGGCGCCATCACCCAGAGAGTGGTGCACCTTGGTGTCGATGACGACCAGGGCGTAGCCGTCTGCCGCCGGGTCGAGGGGCACCTGCTCGGCGTGCAGGGAACGCGTGTCCAGGAACAAGGCATGCCCGGCCTGACCGCGGAGCAGGGCCAGCTGGTCCATCAGGCCGGTCGGTGCTCCGACGAACTTGTTCTCCGCGAGCCGCGTCAGGTCGGCCAGGGCGTCGGTGTCGAGGCCGAGCCCGAAGAGGTCGTTGACTGCGATCGCGACCGCGACCTCCAGAGCGTGGGACGAGGACAGGCCACCGCCGAGCGGCACCCGGCCGTCGACGACCAGGTCCGCGCCGCGGACCTCGTGGCCCTGCTCGCGCACTGCCCACACCACGCCGGCGACGTAGGACGCCCAGCCCTCCGGCCGACCGGGCTCGAGAGCATCGAGCGTGACGGAGGCGTCACCGCTGGGCTGCTGTAGGGAACGCATGCGCAGGAGGTCGTCGTCGCGGGGAGCGGCTGCCACCGACGTGCGAGCCGCGATGGCGAACGGCAGCACGAAACCATCGTTGTAGTCGGTGTGCTCGCCGATGAGGTTCACCCGACCGGGGGCGGACCAGACCCCGGAGGGCCGGACGTCGTAAGTCATCCGGAACGCCTCGGCCAGGGTCATCGCCTCACCTCCGAGTCCGGAGCGACCGCGCGCAGCGCGCCGGCCGCCTGCTCGGGCGTGACGTCGTTGATGAACACGCCCATGCCTGACTCGGAGCCGGCGAGGTACTTGAGCTTGTTGGCCGCGCGCCTAACGGAGAACACCTGAAGGTGCAGGTAGGCCAGGTCGCGATCGATGCGCACCGGCGCCTGGTGCCAGGCGGATATGTAAGGCAGCGGCTGGTCATAGAGCGCGTCCATCGCGCGGAGCACCTGCAGGTAGATGCGGGCGAAGTCCCTGCGCTCACCGTCGGTCAGCGCCGGCAGGTCCGGCACCTGTCGGCGGGGGTAGAGGTGGACCTCGATCGGCCACCGCGCGGCGGAGGGCACGAAGGCGACCCAGTGCTCGCTGGCCGTGACCACCCGGGACCCGTCGGCCAGCTCCGCCGCGAGAACGTCCGCGAACAGGTTGCGCCAGGTGCGTTCCCGGTGGCGCCGCGCCGAGTCCAGCATCCGCCTCGTCCGAGGCGTGACGAACGGGTACGCGTAGATCTGCCCGTGGGGGTGGGCCAGGGTCACCCCGATCTCCTCGCCGCGGTTCTCGAAGCAGAACACCTGCTCGACGTGGGGCACTGCGGAGAGCTCGCGGGTCCGGTCCACCCAGGCCTCCACCACGAGGGCGACGTGCTCGGGGGAGAGCTGGGAGAGCGCGGCGTTGTGGTCGCTGGTGTAGCAGACGACCTCGCAGCGCCCGAGCCCCGGACCCCGAGCGAAGATCTCGTCCGCAACCGAGACCGGCTGGCTGTCCACCGGTTGGTCGAGGCTCGTCGCGAAGGAAGGGAACCGATTCTCGAACACCGCGACGTCGTAGTCAGGGGCCGGCACCTCGGTCTGGCGCCCCGGCTTTGACGGGCAGAGCGGGCACTCGTCGGCGGGCGGCAGGTGGGTGCGGCTCTGGCGGTGCGAGGCCATGGTGACCCATTCGTCGAGCACGGCGTCGTACCGGATCTCCGAGGCTGTGCTGACCGGTCCAAGGTCGCGAGGGTCGCGGACGTGCCGGTCCGGCCGGAAGTCGTCAAGGTCGAAGTAGACGATCTCCCGACCGTCGGCGAGGCGGGCCGAGGTGCGCCTCATGACGGACCGACGACGGCCGCCCGGGTGGAGGCGACGAGTACGTCCCCGACCCGTTCGCGGAGCACCGTCAGGGCTTCGACGTGCAGGCCGGCGTCGGTGACGATCACGTCCGCCTCCTCCAGCGCGGCGATGGTGCTGATCCCCACCACGCCCCACTTGGTGTGGTCGGCGACGACCGCCAGGCGCCTCCCGGACGCGGCCAGTGCCCGGCTCGTCTCCGCCTCGAGAAGGTTGGGGCTGGTGAAGCCGGTCCGGTCGTCCATGCCATGCACGCCGAGGAACACCAGGTCGAGATTGAGGCCGCGCAGGGCTGTGACGGCTACCGGGCCGACGAGGGCGTCGGAAGGCGTACGGACCCCTCCGGTCAGCACCACGGTCTGGTCGGCCCGGGGATTCTGGTAGAAGACGCTGGCGATCTGCACCGAGTTGGTGACCACCGTGATGCGGGGCACCTCGAGCAGCCGGTGCGCCAACGTCCATGTCGTCGTGCCGGCCGACAGACCCACCGCGAAGCCTGGCTGGACGAGCGTCAAGGCCAACGCGGCTATCGCGTCCTTCTCCGTGCGCTCGCGAGCGGACTTCGTCTCGAAGCCCGGCTCGTCGGTGCCGTTGCGGCCCGGCGTCGTCGCGCCGCCGTGCACCTTGTCGACCAGGCCCTGCCTCGCCAGCAGGTCGAGGTCCCGTCGCACCGTCATGTCGGACACGTCGAGCTCGCGGGTCAGGTCGCTGACGCGCACCGCTCCCCGGTCGCGGACCCGCTCGGCGATGTAGTCCTGCCGCTCCTTCGCGAGCACGTCAGGAAGCGTCCGGCAGGGCGGCCGAAAAGTCAACAGAACCGAACATCGCGGGCCACCGGAAGATGTCGGGACCGTTGCCGAGCCGTTACGACGAACGGCTTGACAGCAGAACCAGGCCCGGGCAAGGGTGACCCTGTCGCTGTTGATTTGTGTTCGAACGTGTTTCCGCACCTTCTGACTCCTCTAGGAGGGGACATGCCCAGACCTGCGTCCGAGGCCGAGTACCTGGCCAGCCTTCTTCCCCCGTCCGTGGCAGCCGGTGTGGGGCGGCGCGGCTTCCTCAAGGGGGCGCTGGGCACCGGGGCCGCCCTGACCATGCCTGCCCTGCTTGCCGCGTGCGGTGGCGACGACGAGGGCGGTGGGGGAGGCGGTGGCGGCGGAGGCAAGCCGACGGGCACGGTGGCCTTCGGCTCCAACGAGGCCGGCGGCGACGTCCCGCAGCAGCGGCGCGACGCCCTCGTCGCAGCGTACGAAAAGTCCTCGGGCCTGAAGGTCAAGGTCAACGCTGTCGACCACAACACCTTCCAGGAGAACATCAACAACTACCTCCAAGGCAACCCCGATGACGTCTTCGCCTGGTTCGCGGGCTTCCGCATGCAGTTCTTTGCCGAGCGTGGCCTGATCGGAGACGTCAGCGATCTCTGGCCCATCGACGGCATGGGTGACGCCTTCAAGAAGGCATCCACCGGCGCCGACGGAAAGCAGTACTTTGTGCCGGACTCGAACTACCCCTGGGTCGTCCTCTACCGCAAGTCGCTGTGGGACGAGCGCGGCTACACGGCGCCGACGACGTACGACGAGATGATCACCCTCGCCAAGCAGATGCAGTCTGACGGGCTCAACCCGTTCGCCTTCGCCGACAAGCAGGGCTGGCCGGCCATGGGCACCTTCGACATCCTCAACATGCGCCTCAACGGCTACGACTTCCACGTCAACCTCATGGCCGGGGAGGAGGCGTGGGACTCCGCGGAGGTCAAGACCGTGTTCGAGACCTGGCGTGAGCTGCTCCCCTACCACCAGGAGAACGCGCTGGGCCGTGACTGGGAGGAAGCGGCGCAGGGAGTGGTCAACAACGAGTCGGGCATGTACTACCTCGGCCTGTTCATGTTCGAGCAGTTCCCGGAGGACGAGCGCGAGGACGTCGACTTCTTCAACTTCCCGGAGATCGACTCGGCGATCGGCGCCGATGCCATCGACGCCCCGATCGACGGATACTGCATGTCGGCCGATCCAGAGAACGAGGACGGGGCCAAGGACTTCCTCAGCTACCTGGGATCCCCCGATGCGGCGGCTGCCGCCAACGAGGCCGGCTTCCCGCTCATCTGGGCCAACTCCAACGCGGACGTCTCCGGGCTGCAGCCCATCCAGCAGAAGGCCGCGGAGTTCATTGCCGAGCAGACCTCAATCGCACAGTTCCTCGACCGGGACACTCGACCGGACTTCGCCTCGACCGTGATGATCCCCGCCCTCCAGCAGTTCATCAAGAACCCCGACGATGTCGACGGGCTCACGAGCAGCATCGAGGAACAGAAGAAGTCGATCTTCGTCTGAGGGGATCCGCATGACGACGTCCGCCCCACCCGTCGTTCCGGCACCAGACGCGCCGAAGCGCTCCGCGAAGCGACCGACCCAGATCGGCCGGTTGTCCAGGAGCGACCGGATCTCGGTCTTCCTGATGGTCGCGGTCCCGACGGCCCTCGTCGTGTGGCTCGTCGTCCTGCCCGGGATCCTCTCGGTCGTTCTCTCCTTCACGAGGTGGGAGGGCATCGGGGGCATCGACACGATCGAATGGATCGGCACCGAGAACTACAAGAACATCTTCACGATCTATCCGCCGTTCGACCCCGCCATCCAGCACAACCTGATCTGGCTGGTCGTGCAGTTCCTCATCCCCACCCCGCTGGGCATATTCCTGGCGGTTCTTCTCGACAAGGAGCTGAGGGGCAGCCGGTTCTACCAGTCGGCGTTCTTCTACACCGTCATCCTGTCGCTCGCGCTCGTCGGCTTCATGTGGCAGCTGATCTACTCCCCGGACCAAGGGCTCCTCAACGAGATCACGGGTGGGAGCACCGACTGGTACGGCGACCCGGACGTGAACCTGTGGGCCGTGCTGGTCGCCACCTGCTGGAAGCAGACCGGCTACGTCATGCTGCTCTACCTCGCCGGGCTCAAGGCGGTCGACCCGTCGTTGCGAGAGGCGGCCAAGGTCGACGGGGCCTCGGAGGCCCAGACGTTCTTCCGCGTCGTCTTCCCGGTGATGCGGCCGATCAACATCATCGTGCTCGTCATCATCTTCATCGAGTCGCTGCGCGCCTTCGACATCGTCTGGGTGGTCAACAAGGGCCGTAACGGGCTCGAGCTGATCTCCACGCTGGTGACGTCCAACATCATCGGGGAGGCGAGCCGGATCGGCTTCGGCTCCGCTCTGGCCACGATCATGCTCGCCATCTCCTCGATCTTCGTGGCCATCTACCTGCGGATCACGATGCACGAGGAGCGGAACCGATGAGCACCACCATCACTCGGCCGCCGGTCGACCGGGACAGGGCCTCGCCGGAGCCGGTCAAGGCCGCCCGTGGCCGGCGGGTGCTGCTGCACTCGTTCCTCATCGTGATGTCGATCCTGTGGATCTTTCCGGTGGGCTACGCGTTCCTGGCCAGCCTGCGCAGTTACCAGTACACCCGGGAGCACGGTTACCTCTCCTTCGGTGGCTTCACCCTCGACAACTACACGACGGCATGGGAGCGCGCCGACTTCACCGGCAAGTTCCTCAACACGCTCTATGTCACCGTGCCCGGAGTGCTGCTGACCCTCTTCCTGTCCTCATGCATGGCGTTCGTGCTGGCCCGCTTCAGCTTCAAGTTCAATCTCACCCTGCTCGGCATGTTCCTGTCGGCCAACCTGCTGCCGCAGCAGGCCCTGCTCATCCCCCTCTACCGGATGTTCCGGGAGATCCCGCTGCCTGAGTGGATGAGCGACTCCGGGTCGATGCTCGACAGCTACTGGGCGTTGATCCTGGTCAACACGGCCTTCCAGACCGGTTTCTGCACCTTCGTGCTGAGCAACTACATGAAGACGTTGCCGAAGGAGCTCTACGAGTCGGCGATGGTCGACGGTGCCTCCGTGGTGCGCCAGTTCTTCCAGTTGACCCTTCCGCTGTGCCGGCCACCGCTGGCGGCGCTGGCCACCCTCGAGGTGACCTGGATCTACAACGAGTTCTTCTGGGCGACGGTGCTGATGCAGAGCGGCGACAAGTTCCCCATTACCAGCTCGCTGAACAACCTTCGCGGGCAGTTCTTCACCGACAACAACCTGGTCGCGGCCGGCTCCATCATCGTCGCCCTGCCCCCGCTCATCATCTTCTTCATCCTGCAGAGGCAGTTCGTCTCCGGACTCACCCTCGGCGCCACCAAGGGATGACCGGGCACCACCAGCTGCACCTGCGCGCGGGGGGTGTCTCGCTCGTCCTCGACGTGGGCGCCGGTGGACCGCCTGCTGTGCTGCACTGGGGCAGGGATCTGGGCACCCCGCTCGCCCCGTCCTCCGCGTGGGTGCCGGCAGTGCCGCACAGCGCACTGGACGTTGCGCCTCGCACCACGATGCTGGGCAGCGGACTGGCCCGGCCTGGCCTGCTCGGTTCTCGGCACGGGCGCGCCTTCGCACCGCAGTTCGACGAGGTGGTCGTCGACACGGTCGCGGACAACGAGGTGCGACTCCGGTGCGTTGCGCACGCTGCCGGCCTGAGCCTGGCCACGCACGTGCGGCTGGACCCCCACGGCGTCGTGCAGGTCGCCAATACGCTTCGCAACGAGGGCGACGCCGGCTACCAGCTGGACAGGTTGGGGGTCGTCCTGCCTGTCCCGGCGTACGCGGTCGAGCTACTCGACCTGACCGGTCGGTGGTCCCGCGAGCGACACCCCCAACGGCAGCTCTTCGACCGCCAGGGCACCTGGCTGCGTGAGTCGCGCTGCGGACGGCCGGGTCACGACGCTCCGCTCCTCACCGTCCTCGGCAGCGCGGGCTTCGGAAACCGCTCCGGCGACGTGTGGGGTGCCCACCTCGCATGGAGCGGGAGCACGCAGATCTGGGCGGAGCGCCGTCCGAGCGGGCTGGTGATGCTGGGGCTGGCCGAGCTCCTCGAGCCCGGCGAGGTGGTGCTCGGCACCGGCGAGGAGTACGCCGGCCCGGTCGTTCACGCCGTGTTCGACGGCGCTGGTCTGGACGGGCTGAGCCGTCGCCTGCACCGCAGCGTCCGCAGCCGGTCGGGCCACGTTCGCAAGCCGCGGCCCGTGGTTCTCAACACCTGGGAGGCGGTGTACTTCGACCATCGCCTCGACCGGCTGACCGCCCTCGCCGACGTTGCCGCCGAGATCGGTGTCGAGCGGTTCGTCCTGGACGAC
This sequence comes from Sporichthyaceae bacterium, assembly GCA_013698395.1. Classification (GTDB taxonomy): domain Bacteria; phylum Actinomycetota; class Actinomycetes; order JACCUZ01; family JACCUZ01; genus JACCUZ01. The sequence goes on along the minus strand of JACCUZ010000335.1, from coordinate 11,474 downwards.
GGATGGTTCCTGCATCGCCGGCACGACCGGGCAGGGTTGGGCGACTGGGTCGTCGACCCTCAGGTGTGGCCCGACGGCCTGGATCCGCTCATCAGACATGTCAGAGGACTGGGCATGGAGTTCGGCCTGTGGGTCGAACCGGAGATGGTCAACGTCAACTCCGACCTCTACCGAGCGCACCCGGACTGGGTGCTGCGTCCCGACGAGGCGACCGACGTCCTGCCGGCCGAGTGGCGGCACCAGCAGGTGCTCGACCTCGTCCGGCCGGACGCGTGGCAGCACATCCATGACCGGCTCGACGCACTGCTCGCCCAGCATGACATCGGATTCCTGAAGTGGGACCACAACCGCGACCTGGTCGACGCCGGTCATGCCGGCCGCCCGGCCGCCCGCGCCCAGACGCTCGCCGTCTACCGGTTGCTGGACAGCCTGCGCGGGCGCCACCCAGGGGTGGAGATCGAGTCGTGCGCCTCGGGGGGCGCGCGGGTGGACCTCGGCATCCTCGCGCGCACCGACCGGGTGTGGGCCAGCGACTCCAACGACGCGCTCGAGCGCGTCACGATCCAGCGCTGGACCCAGCTGCTCCTACCCCCCGAGCTGGTGGGCAGCCACGTCGGTCCCACGACGGCGCACACGTCGGGACGCACTCACACGCTGTCCTTCCGGGGTGCCGTCGCGTTGTTCGGTCACTTCGGGATCGAGTGGGACATCGCCTCGATCGACCCGGAGGAGAGGGCCGCTCTGCGCGCGCTCGTCGCGACCTACCGGACCCACCGGCAGCTGCTGCACTCGGGGGAGGTGGTGCACGCCGACCACCCGGACCCCGCTGCGCTCGTGCATGGTGTCGTGGCCACCGACCGGTCCGAGGCCTTGATGGCCTACGTCGCGGTCGCGTCGGGGGCCACCGAGATCCCGTTGCCCGCCAGGCTGCCCGGCCTCGACCCCGAGCGTGCCTACCGCGTGAGCCCGGTCGCCACAGGGGGTGACCCGGTCACGGTGGCCCACGCCGCGCCTCCGTGGCTCGAGGCCGAGGCCTTCACCGCCACCGGTCGTCATCTGGGCGAGGTCGGACTGCCAATGCCGGTGCTGGCGCCCGAGCAGGCCCTGGTCCTGCATCTGCAGGCCGTCTGACGCACCGGAGCGGAGCCGGGTACGTCTACCCTGTGGCGACATGGCCGGCAGCTCTCGCCCGGCGTACCGCTCGAGCAGCTGCGGTGCGCCGTGAACCCCACGCTCGCCAATGCCTTGCTCGTGCTGTTCTTCCTGCTGCTGGGAGCGTTCTTCGCCGGCTCCGAGATCGCGCTGGTGTCGCTGCGCGAGGGGCAGGTGCGCAGCCTGGCGTCCCGGGGTCGGCGCGGTGAGAAGGTCGCCGCCCTGCACTCCGATCCCAACCGGTTCCTGGCGGCCGTCCAGATCGGGGTCACCCTGGCCGGGTTCATGTCCGCGGCGTTCGGGGCATCCGCCTTCGCCGACGACTTGTCCCCGGTGCTGGAGGGCTGGGGGGTCAGCGACGGGGCGGCCTACTGGGTGGCCTTCATCATCGTCACCCTCGTCATCACCTACCTGTCCCTGGTCGTCAGCGAGCTCGCTCCCAAGCGCATCGCGCTGCAGCGCGCCGAGGCCATCGCCTTGATGGCGGCGCCCACCCTTGACCGCGTCGCGAAGCTGTCGCGGCCGGTGATCTGGCTGCTGTCCCGGTCCACCGACGGTGTCGTTCGGGTGCTGGGTGGCGACCCCGGGGCGGGTCGGGAGACCATCTCCGAGGAGGAGCTGCGCGACATCGTCGCGGCCCACCAGACGCTTGGCCGCGAGGAGCGCCAGCTGATCGAGGACGTGTTCGAGGCGGCCGACCGACAGCTGCACGAGGTCATGGTCCCGCGCACCGAGGTGGATTTTCTCGATGCCGCCACGCCGGTCTACAAGGCTGTGCGGCTGTCAGCCACCAACCCGCACAGCAGGTATCCGGTGGTCCGTGGATCACACGACGAGGTGGTCGGCTTCGTGCACGTTCGCGACTTGTTCGCTCCTGAGATGGGTGGGAGCTCGGTGCGCGTCGGCGAGATCGCCCGCGCCGTGAAGATGATGCCGGGCACAAAGCGAGTGCTCTCGGCGATGTCGGAGATGCGGCGGGAGGGTCACCATCTGGCGATCGTGGTCGACGAGTACGGCGGCACCGACGGCATCGTGACCCTGGAGGACCTCATGGAGGAGGTCATCGGAGAGATCCACGACGAGTACGACGTCGCTCCGGAGCCGGCCCGCGCCCTGCACGGCGGCGATGTCGAGGTGGACGGCCTGCTCAACCTCGAGGACTTCGCTGACCGCACCGGCCTCGACCTGCCAGAAGGCCCCTACGAGACCGTCGCCGGGTTCATCATCAACGAGCTGGGCCGGCTGCCCGCGGTCGGTGAGAGCGTGCTGGCCCTGGGTCAACGCTTCACCGTCTCCGAGCTGGACGGACGCCGGGTGGCGCGGGTCCGGTTGACGCCGGTGGTCGAGGACGAGCCGGACACCGCGGAGGAGCCGGTGGCGGACGGGCCACCCGGCGCCGAGCAACCGGGGGCGGACCAGCACCGGCTGGCACAATGATCGCCACCATGACGGCCACGACGACTGACGAGTCCACCGGTGGGCCCACCCGCCCGCGCGTGCTCTCCGGCATGCAGCCGACAGCTGACTCGTTGCACCTGGGCAACTACCTGGGTGCCTTGCGCCAGTGGGTGGCTCTGCAGGACGACCACGAGACGTTCTACTGCGTGGTCGACCTCCATGCGATCACCGTCGAGCACTCGCCCGCCGACCTGCGGCAGCGGACTCGGGTCACCGCGGCGCAGTACCTGGCGGCCGGCGTCGACCTGGGCCGCAGCACGCTGTTCGTCCAGTCCCACGTCCCCGAGCACACGCAGCTCGCATGGGTGCTGGGGTGTCTCACCGGCTTCGGTGAGGCCAGCCGCATGACCCAGTTCAAGGACAAGTCGGCGCGCAGCGGAGCCGACCGCGCGACCGTCGGCTTGTTCACCTACCCAGTCCTGCAGGCTGCGGACATCCTGCTCTACCAGGCCGACCAGGTGCCGGTGGGCGAGGACCAGCGCCAGCACATCGAGCTCACCCGCGATCTCGCCCAGCGGTTCAACTCCCGTTTCGGCCCGACGTTCCGGGTGCCGGAGCCCTACATCCCACGACAGACCGCGAAGATCTACGACCTGCAGGTCGTCGACAAGCAGATGTCGAAGTCCATCGGCGGCAGCGGGGCCGTGTGGCTGATGGAGGACCCCAAGGTCATCGAGAAGAAGATCAAGTCGGCGGTGACCGACGCCGGTCGCGAGATCGCTTTCGAGCCGGTGGGGAAACCGGGTGTGAGCAACCTGCTGGTTATCCTCTCCTCGTTCAGCGGTGAACCGGTGACGTCGCTGGTCGAGCGGCTGAGCGGAGCGGGCTACGGGGACCTCAAGAAGGAGGTCGCCGTGGCGGTGCTGGACTTCGCCGTCCCCTTCCAGCAGCGGGTCCGCGAGCTGCTCGACGACCCAGCATCCCTCGACGACGTCCTGGCTCGCGGGGCGGCCCGGGCCGGTGAGGTGGCAGCCGCCACCCTCGCCGAAGTCATGGACGTCGTGGGGTTCCTGCCGGCCCGGCCACGTGCCACGCCGGCGCAGTGAGGACCCGCACGATCGGCGTCGCCATCCCCATCCCGGAGCCGCATGCCCAGGAGCTGCAGCGGGTGCGTGAGGGCTATGGCGACCCGCTGGCCCGCTCGATCCCCACGCACGTCACGCTGCTGGCGCCGGTGGAGGTGCAGGCCGACGACCTCGACCGCATCGAGAAGCATCTCCGGACCATCGCCGAGTCCGAGCAGCCCTTCGAGCTCCACCTGCGAGGCACCGGCACCTTCCAGCCAGTCTCGCCGGTGGTCTACATCTCCATCGGGCTCGGCTTCGACGACTGCCAGCGCGTGGAGGCGCGGGTCCGGTCGGGCCCCCTCGCTGCGGACCCGGCCTTCCCCTATCACCCCCATGTCACGGTCGCTCACCACCTGCCCGGCCACGTGCTGCGGCGCGCGTACGAGGAGCTGGCCTCCTACGACGTGCGGTTCGGGGTGTGGGGGTTCAGCCTGTACGAGCACGGTCCGGACGGCGTGTGGCGCCCGCAGCGCGACTTCCCGCTCGGAACGTCGCTTCCCGGCCCAGTTCTTCACCACGGGTCCCCGTCTCCGTGAGTGCGCTGGACAAGATCAAGGATCGCGTCCGGGCGGTACGTGCCCGCCGGCCCCCGGTCGACCACCTCGTACGCGCCTATGACCGCAACAGTGAGGTGGTCGGCGGACAGCTCGCCGCCGCTGTGACGTACTACGGCTTTCTGTCCTTCTTCCCCTTGCTTGCGTTGGCCTTCTCGATGATCGGCTATGTCACCGACATCTATCCGTCCGCCCAGGACGCAGTCACCGAGGCAGTGGAGGGCGCCTTTCCCAGCCTGGTCGGGAGCGGCGAGGGCCAGATCAACATCCAGCAGGTGATCGACGCCAAGGCGGGCGCTGGGCTGGTCGGTTTGCTGGGCATGCTCTATGCCGGCCTGGGATGGCTAGACGCCCTGCGCAACTCGCTGCGGCGGGTGTTCGGCACCGACGATGTCGAGCTCGGGCTGGTCAAGAAGAAGCTGGTCGACGTGCTCGTGCTCGCCATGCTGGGCACGAGCTTGTTGGCCTCGCTCGCGGTGTCCAGCCTGGCGACAGCGGTGACGACGTGGACCCTCGAGCTGATCGGACTGGGCGACTCGCTCGTGGCGACCGTCCTGCTGCGGATGCTGTCCGTAACGCTCGCCGTCGCGGTCGACGTAGTGATCTTCGCCATCCTGCTCTCGCGCCTCTCGGGCGCCCGGCTGCCGTGGCGGCGGGTCAGGTCCGGCGCGCTGCTCGGCGCGGTCGGGTTCGAGGTGCTCAAGCTGCTGGGCACCTTCCTCGTCGGCCGGACGACGGACAACCCGTTGTACGCGACCTTCGGCGTGGTCGTCGGCCTGCTGGTCTGGATAAACCTGGTGTGCAAGCTGGTGGTATTCGCCGGTGCGTGGACTGCGACTGAGTCCTACTCCTTGGATCCCGCCCCGCCGGGCGACGCGGGAGCAGGCCGCAACACCCCCCTGGCTGCCGGGACGGAACCGGTTGCCGCGGTGGCACCGAGTGACTACGAAGCGGTGCCGGTCACGCGCGACGGCGTGGTTGCGTCGCCGGCGGCCGGGCGCAGCGGACGCTGGCGTGACGCGCTGGTGGGAGCTGGTCTGGGCGCCGCTGCGACTGCGATGCTCGTCCGACGCCGCTTCCGCGACTGACGGATCAGCAGGACGCGGGCGCGCAGCAGCACGACGACGGCCAGCAGGACCAGCGGCGCCTGCACCCACCAAGGCAGACCGTCTCCCGCCCCCGCAGCCGCGGCCGACGCGGAAACAGCCTCCGCGGGCACCCGACCCGCCCGCTGCTGGCGCGTGGACGCGTCGGAGGGAACTGCGTCCAGGGTTCCTACCGGGGTGGCACGTGCCGCGTTGCGGAAGCCCCAGGTGAGCAGGTCCGCGGACCCCCTCCAGGCGTCGATGTCGGTGCGCATCACCGTCGCCACGAGGGTGCGGCCTCCGCGCGTCGCCGCTCCGACGAACGTCCCTCTGGCCTTGCTGGTCCAGCCGGTCTTCACCCCGATCGCTCCGCGGTAGTTCAGCAACAGGCGGTCCTGGGTGTAGATCTCGTAGGGTTTGCGCGTCTTCCCGGCGCGGGAGGCCCCGGGAAAGCTCGACTTCACCGTCGAGGCGTAGGCCCGGAAGTCCGGGCGGGCCATGGCGGCCCGGGAGATGACGGCCAGGTCGTAGGCCGAGGTGAACTGACCAGGGGCATCGAGGCCGCTGGGGTTGACGGCCGTCGTGTCCAAGGCGCCGATGCGCCGGGCTACCTCGTTCATCCGTGCGACCGTCGGGCCCAGTCCGCCCGCCGCGTTCGCCAGGGCGCGTGCCGCGTCGTTGCCGGAGACCAGGAAGAGCGCCTCCATGAGGTTGTGCACCGTGTAGGTCGCACCGGGAACGACGCCGACCTTGCTTCCCTCGACGTTCGCGTCCCCCCACCGGGCGACGTACGTGGCGCCGGGGTCGAGCTCCGGCAACAGCGTCAACGCGGTGAGGATCTTGATCGTGCTGGCGGGCCGTTGGCGACCGTGTGGGTCCTTCGCCGCCAGCACCTCACCCGTGTCGAGGTCCGCCAGCAGCCAGGAGGCGGCCGCGAGGTCGGGCAGCGGGTCCGCGCCCGGGGCGTCCACGACGATCCCCGTCGAGGCGAGCTGCTCACCACCGACAGTCGCGCCAGTCGCGCCAGTCGCGCCAGTTGCCCCGGTCGCGCAGGTGACGGCCACCAGCGCGGTCACCGATGCCGCGAGCGGGCCCCTGACCCGTAGACCCAGGCTCGTCCTCATGGTTCGTTCAGGCTAACGGCGGGAGCGGCCGGGTCGGCGTACGTGGCTAGCATCCGGGGGCATGTCGCGCGTTTCGGAGTCCGGGCTGCCGATCGAGCCGGTCTACGGACCCTCGGCGCTCGAGGGGTTCGACGCTGCCCAGCAACTGGGTGAGCCGGGCAGCTACCCGTTCACCCGCGGGGTCTATCCGACGATGTACACCGGCCGCCCCTGGACGATGCGGCAGTACGCCGGGTTCGGCACTGCGACGGAGTCCAACGAGCGTTACCACCGACTGGTCGAGGCGGGCACGGGCGGGCTCTCGGTGGCCTTCGACCTGCCGACGCAGATGGGCTACGACTCCGACGACCCGATGGCCCACGGTGAGGTCGGCAAGGTGGGAGTGGCAATCGACTCGATCGAGGACATGCGCACGCTCTTCGACGGGATCCCTTTGGGCGAGGTCTCGACCTCGATGACGATCAATGCGCCCGCTTCTGTGCTGCTGCTGCTCTACCAGCTCGTCGCCGAGGAGCAAGGAGTGGACGCGGCGAAGCTCACCGGCACGATCCAGAACGACGTGCTGAAGGAGTACATCGCCCGCGGGACCTACATCTATCCCCCGACGCACTCGCTGCGCCTGATCAGCGACATCTTCGCGTACTGCCACCGCGAGATACCGCGGTGGAACACCATCTCGATCTCGGGCTACCACATGGCTGAGGCCGGAGCGACGCCAGCGCAGGAGATCGCCTTCACGCTCGCCAACGCGAAGGAGTACGTGCGCGCGGCCCTCGCGGCCGGCCTCGCGGTCGACGACTTCGCGCCTCGGCTGTCCTTCTTCTTCGTCGCCCGGACCACCCTGCTCGAGGAGGTCGCCAAGTTCCGCGCGGCCCGCAGGATCTGGGCCCGGGTGATGCGAGAGGAGTTCGGCGCTCGGAACCCGAGCTCGCTGATGCTTCGGTTCCATGCCCAGACCGCGGGGGTGCAGCTCACCGCGCAGCAGCCTGAGGTGAACCTGGTCCGGGTCACGCTCCAGGCGCTCGCCGCGGTGCTAGGCGGCACCCAGTCACTGCACACCAACTCCTATGACGAGGCGATTGCGCTGCCCACGGAGAAGGCCGCACGCCTCGCACTGCGGACCCAGCAGGTCCTCGCCTACGAGAGCGACCTGACCGCCACGGTCGATCCTTTCGCCGGCTCCTACGCGGTCGAGTCGATGACCGACGACCTCGAGCGCGCGGTTCGGTCGCTCATGGATGCTGTGGAAGAGCTGGGAGGCGCGGTGGCGGCTATCGAGGCCGGCTTCCAGAAGCGCCAGATCGAGCAGTCTGCGTACGACGTGACGACCTCGGTCGAGGACGGCAGCCGGACCGTGATCGGGGTGAACCGCTTCCGACGTGAGGCGGACGAGATCTACGAACCGCTCCGCGTCGACCCCACCATCGAGGCCGGCCAAGCGGCCCGGCTGGCACGGTTGCGTGCGGATCGCGACTCGGGTGAGGTGACTCGGCACCTGGCGGACCTGCGGTCGGCGGCGCAGGGGTCGGACAACGTGCTCCGGCCGATGCGCGAGGCGCTGCGTGCGCTCGCCACCGTCGGCGAAGTGTGCCACGTCCTACGAGAGGTGTGGGGGGTCCACCAACCGGCTGACGCCTTCTGAGTGACACGCTCGGCCATCCGGGTGTGATGACTCATGCTTTGCCAGTTCTTGACGATGAAGTCCCCTGTGGAGCGGTTCTCGCTCCGGCAGTCGAGGGGACACGGTAATGATCACAGATGCTCACGTGCCGGCCACTGGTTACGGCGTAAGAACGGCGCCACGAGCATCGAAACCACTGCGCGGGCGCCCGAGCTGGGCGGTCTTCCTGCTCACGATCTGCACTGTGGCTGTCCTGGCAGCGTTCCTGCCCCCTGAGCCGGTCGGCCGCTGGCTGCCGGTGATCGCCGGTGTGCTTGCGGTGCTTGCCATGGCGGAAGGCTCGTTGGCGCAGCTGCGCAGCGACGGCTTGCGGGGCGGGCTCGTCCGTGAGCCGCTGGTCTTGATCGGCGCAGGCCTGTGCCTCACCGTTGCCGGCGAGGCACTGCAGGTCAGCGGCCTGTCTTCGGAAGCCTATGCGGACGGCGTCTCGCTGGCGGCGTACCCCTTCGTCATCGCCGGGCTCGTGCGGATGACACGCGGCCGGCTCAAGGAGGGGGCACTCGACACGTTGCTCGTTGCCGCGATCGCACCGGCGGCGCTGTGCGCATTCCTGTGGCTGCCGCTCGTGGAAGCCGTCGGTCGTTGGACGGCGCAGGCCGGCAACACGTCCTGGCAGATCCCGTTGTTCCTATCGGTTGACGCGCTGGCCGTGGCCATCATCGCCCGGCTGGCGGTCACGTTCCGGGGGAGGCCCATCGCCTACCAGTTCCTGCTCGGTGCATCGACCTTCATGATGGGTGCGCACATCTCCAGGTCTGTCTCGGAGGTCACGCAGGTCGTCCCTGCCTCACTCGGGTCTCAGACACTCCTCGTCGTCGCCTTTGGTCTCTTCGGAGCCGCCGCACTGCACCCGTCGATTCGTCGCGGCCGCGGTGTCCGCACCCGTGTCGTGACAGTAGGCCGGTTCCATGTGGCCCTCCTCATGGTGGCCGTCATCGTCGGTCCCGCGTTTGCCGTCCTGCGGTACGGCGACCGGGGCACCTGGGTGGTGCTCGTAGCCGTCGGTCCGGCGCTCGTCTCCCTGCTGGTGGTCGCGCACCTGTCGAGAATGATCGCCGAGAGGCAGCGACTGGAGTTCGCCTCCCACCACGACGCGTTGACGGGCCTGGCCAACAGGGGCCGGTTCTACGAGCGGCTCGGCTCGGCTCTGGAGTGGAGCGCCACGCGCCGCCGCGAGGTGGCCGTGATGTTCATCGACCTCGACCGGTTCAAGAACGTCAACGACACCCACGGTCATGACGCCGGCGATGAGCTGTTGCGAGAGGTGGCGCGCCGGCTCCGCGACAGCGTCCGCGACGACGACCTGGTCGCCCGCCTCGCCGGTGACGAGTTCGCGGTCCTTCTGGTGAACGGTTCGACGGACGACGTGTCGGATGTCTGCCACCGACTGCTCACCGCGTTCGCCAACCCGTTCCAGGTTGCGGGCCAGTCGCTGGCCATGACCTTGAGCATCGGCACCGCAGTCGCCCCGCAGCACGGGGACGACGCGGACACGCTGCTGCGACACGCGGACTCGGCCATGTACGTGGCGAAGGCGTCCGGTCGCAACAACGCGCAGATCTATCGCGAGGGCATGCAGACGCACGCCCACCAGCGCATGGTGGTGGAGGCGAGGCTGCGGGAAGCCATCGACAACAAGGAGCTGGCGCTGCACTACCAGCCCAAGCTCGACTCGGTCACCGGTCGGGTCATCGGCGTCGAGGCGCTGGTCCGGTGGAGCCATCCGGAGCACGGACTGATCCCGCCGGGCGCCTTCATCCACTCGGCCGAGGAATCCGGCCTGGTTGCGCCGTTGGGCGCCTGGGTGCTGCACACCGCCTGTCACCAGGCGCAGTACTGGCGACGTGTCGGGTACGGGGACCTTTCGGTGTCGGTGAACGTCTCCGCGAAGCAGTTCGAGCTGCAGGACGTGCCGACGCTGGTGGCGTCCGCGCTCACGGAGTCGGGGTTGCCTGCCGAGCTGCTCGAGCTGGAGCTCACGGAGAGCCTGCGGCTCGACGACGACGACCGGAACAACGCCCACGCGCTGCACGCCCTGGAGTCGCTTGGCGTGCGTTGCTCGATCGACGACTTCGGCACCGGCTACAGCAATCTCAGTTACCTGCACGCGTACCCGATCGACGCCGTGAAGCTGGACCGGTCCTTCGTGCACACCGTCACCGGGCCGGACACGGACTCTCCACTGGTCCGCGGGGTCATCGCGCTGGCGCACAGTTTGGGCTTGAAGGTCATCGCTGAGGGTGTGGAGACCCAGGACCAGCTGGACTTCCTGCAACTGCACCTCTGCGACGAGTGGCAGGGCTTCCTGGCCAGCCCGGGTCTTCCGGCTGACGAGGTGACAACGCTCCTGCGGCAGGGCGGTATCGCGGGCACTGTTGCGTGGCCGTTCCTCGGGGAAGCTGAGTTGTCCAAGGACGCAGTTTGGGACGAGAAGACCCTGCGCGAGGTCCTGTGGCGCGAGCTTGGAGTGACCGGTCTGCAACGGCGGTCCGACGCTGATGACGAGAGCGACAACCGGCATCGTGGTGTCGTGCTGACCGGGGCCAGCGGCGTAATGGCCCTGCCTGTCTTCCTGGGGCTCGGCTCGGCGGGGGCGCTGCCCCCAGGCCTTCAAGGGCGGCTGACCGACACACTGAGCGCGATTGGAGCGGTCGCACCGCACGACCCCATGCTGCGAGTCGGTGACCTGTTCGCCGGGAAGGTGCAGAGCGGTGCCGGCACGCTGACAGCTGCCCTGGGCGCCGGTGACCATCTGGTTTCCGGGTTCGGCTCGGAGCACCCGCTCACACCCGTGATCACGACCCAGGGCGGCGCCAATAGTCGCTCGGACCGGGCGCAGGAGGCTGACCGCGGCGCGATCAACACCGGCGGCGCGGATGTGGGCTTGCCCGCCGTAGGTACGGCTGGGCCTGGGCACGACGCACCCAGCGGATCCGACGGGTCCGGCGGGTCCGGCAGCAGTGACCACTCGAATCGCGGAAGCGACGGCGCAGGGCTTCCGGCAAGCACATCTGACCCCGACCGGAGCACCGGGACCGGCTCGCGGACCGACGTCGGTTCGGGTAGCGGGAGCGGCGGGAACGGTGGGAACGGCAGGGGGAACGTGACCGACTCGGGTTCAGGACCGGGCACGGGTCCGGGCTCGGACACCGGCGCGCCGACGGACGACGGGAATGGCAGCGGAGGCGGGCAGTCGATCGATCCCGGTAGCGGTAGCGGTAGCGGCGGCGGAGGCGGTCAGTCGACCGACCCGGGCAGCGGCGGTGCCAACGGGGGCGGTCAGCCGACCGATCCGGGTAACGAGGGCGGCGGGGGCGGCAACGAGGGCGGTCAGCCGACCGACCCGGGCAACG
>JACCUZ010000083.1 GCA_013698395.1 Sporichthyaceae bacterium | reverse complement strand
GTCCAGCGCCGAGACGTCGCCTCGGCCGGCTGTGACCGCCAGGCCGACGGAGGTCAGGTAGGCATTGGCCATCTCCGGTGCGCGTTCCGCCGAGGGGTCCGCCAACTCGCTCGCGAGGTCCCAGCCCCCCGCGACGTAGGCCACCTGGGCGGCCATGACCCGGCTGTCCAGACCGTAGGGAGCCCACGGCCGCCCGGCCTCCCGAGCGCGATCCCAGCCCGCTCGGTAGATCTGGAGGGCCTCGGCGAGCCGGCCGCTCTCATAATGAATGTTGCCCAGGTTGATCAGGCCTCGCAGCTCGGCGCCCACCACGCCCGCCTGCCGGGCGGCCGCGACGGCCACTTCCAGCGTCCGGCGCGATTGCTCGCTGTCGCCGGCCTGTTCTTCGAGACGGGCCAGCGTGGTGGAGGCGTCGGACTCCACATCCGCCAGCCTGAATCGGCGCGCGATGCTGAGCGCCTCTTCTGCCCACCGAGTGGCTTCGTCGACCCGCCCTCGCGTGGCCGTGGCCCGCGCGTGCAGGGCGAGGATGCGGGCCCGCAGGGGGGTCGGCTCGGCGTCGGGGAGCAGCCGCAGTGCCTCGGACGTCAACGCCAGTACGTCGGGCCCCGAGTCGGCCTGCACAGCCACGCCGGCCAGCATCTGGATGACCTCTGCCCGAGACAGCGCCGGTGCATCCGGTGGCAGCGCGTCCAGCTGGTCCTGGGCCAGCGCGATTGCCCGCAGGACGTTGCCGGCCGCGGTGGCCGCCTTGACGGCCTTGGCCGTCAGCTCGACAGGGTCGAGCCGGTGGCCCTGTTTGTGCAGGACGTCCGCGACCTCGGACCGCAGGACCAGCTCGAGCGCTCGCTCGAAGTGCGACGCGGCCTCGTCGGGGGCGGCGACGGCGAATGCCTCGTCCCCGGCCTCCGCGCTGGCCCGGGCTGCTGTCGGGAGGTCGTTCGCCGCGCGGGCGTGGCGGGCCAGCTCGGCTGCGGTGCCCTCGATGTCACCGGACGAGAGCGCCTCGACGTACGCCGCATGCAGGCGGGCGCGCTCACCGGGGAGAAGGTCGTCGTAGACCGCCTCGGCCAGCAGCGCATGCCGGAACGCGTAGCTGTCACTGCCCACCGGCACGAGGATGTTGTGCTCGACGGCGGTCCGCAGCGCGCCGTCGAGCATGGCCGGCTGGTCCACGACGCGCTGGAGCAGGGGGTGCGACACCTGTCGACCGGACACCGCGGCCGCGCGCACCACCAGCCGGCTGGAGTCATCGAGCTGGTCCAGGCGTACGAGCAGGAGGTCGGCGAGCTCGAGCGGCAGCGGCCCGCCACCGTCAGCAGCGGCAGCGACCAGCTCTTCGGTGAAGAACGCGTTGCCCTCGGCGCGTTCGACGATCCTGTGCAGGGCGAGTTCGGGCATGGGGCCGCCGTGGAGGACCTGCACGAGGGTGCGTACCGCCTCGTCGGGCAGCCGGGTCAGGTCCACCCGGTGTACCCCGCCCAGGCGTGACCACTCGGCGACGGCGCCCCGCAACGGGTGCCGCCGGTGCAGGTCGTCGCTCCGGTAGGACGCCACGACGGAGACCGGCGTGGTGAAGTTCCGTGCGAACAGGAAGCTGAGCATCTCCCGGGTCGATCGATCCGCCCAGTGCACGTCCTCGACGACCAGCAGCAGCGGGGCCGCCCCGCCGAGCTGCTGGAGCGCCGCGTGGACTGATTCGAAGAGGTCCGCGCGGTCCAGGCGCTCTGGGCGGTCGCCCTGGGCGTGTTGCTCGTCCCCGAGCAGGCGGCGGGCCGGCATCAGCCGCGCGATCGCCGGTCGGCTCGCCGCGAGGGACGACGCCAGTGTCGGCTCCTCCGCCGCTAGCCGGCCGAAGGCCTCGCTGAACGGCAGGTACGGCAAGGCGCTCTCCCCGAAGTCCAGGCAGTGGCCGGTCAGGACGCGCCACCCCGCTTGCTCCGCCCGGTCCTGCAGCTCGGCGAGCAGCCGCGTCTTGCCGACGCCCGCATCACCGGAGAGCAGGACCGCCGTGGCGCCGCTCGAGTCGGCGTCGACTCCGACGAGGCCCGCCAGCCGGTCGAGCTCCGAGGCCCGACCGACCAGCGGGCTGCGGATGTCGCCGGCTGGTGGCACGTCGTCCATCATCGGGGCAACGGCTGACAGCCGGGGCATCCTCGCGGGTGCCGGTCATGCTGAGCGCAGCACGCGGGCCAGCGCCGTGGACCGGCGGGCCAGGTGGCGTCGCCGGAACACGCGATGGCCGGCGGCGGTGTGATCGCGGAAGGAGGCGCTGATCCGCTCACGGCGGTAGGCGTCCTCGGCCTGAACGAACTGGGTGGGAAAGTCGTGCATCGGGGGGCTCCTCAGGTCGCGTTCTCGTTTCCTGACGAGATCGACTCTGCGCGTCTGAGGAGGCCCCCCACATCAGGACAATGCCCTATCTGTGCGCGGACCGGCGGTCGAGAACGCCTTAGGTGACCGCTTGTGCGTGACGCGTCTAGGAGCGCGTACCCGAATCACGGCGAAACGCGACCAGCCACGCGTGGTGGCCTGCCCTCCCGGGCGTTTTCACCGTGACTTGGGCACAGGAGCCCGGCCGATAGGCTGGCGCAGCCCCGTCCGCCCGTTCCCTGGAGTGCCCGGATGGCCCGCGTCGTCGTCGACGTCATGCTCAAGCCCGAGATCCTCGACCCGCAGGGCAAGGCGGTGGCCCAGGCCCTGCCCCGGCTGGGGTTCGACGGGATCACCGCCGTACGCCAGGGCAAGCGTTTCGAGCTCGAGGTCGACGGTGAGGTGACCGAGGAACGGCTGGCCCAGATCCGGGGCGCCGCGGAGACCCTCCTGTCCAACCCGGTCATCGAGGACTTCACCGTCCGCGTCGAGGAGGCCTGATGCGCGTCGGGGTGGTCACGTTCCCCGGCTCCCTCGACGACGTCGACGCGCGCCGGGCCGTTGCCGTCGCCGGCGGTGAGCCGATGCGGCTCTGGCACGCCGACGAGGACCTGCGCTATGTGGACGCGGTCGTGCTCCCGGGCGGGTTCTCCTACGGGGACTACCTGCGCGCCGGAGCCATCGCCCGGTTCGCGCCGGTCATGTCGTCGGTGGTGCAGGCCGCCCGCGGCGGGACGCCCGTGCTGGGCATCTGCAACGGGTTCCAGGTGCTGTGCGAGTCCCACCTGCTTCCCGGAGCGCTGATCCGCAACGACCACCGCAAGTTCGTCTGCCGCGACCAGGAGCTGGTCATCGAGAACTCCACGACGGCTTGGACCGGGGGTTACGCAGCCGGCCAGCATCTCGTCGTACCGCTGAAGAACGGCGAGGGCGGTTACGTCGCCGACGACGTCACGCTCGACCGGCTTGAGGGTGAGGGTCGCGTGGTGGCACGGTACGTCGGCCAGAACCCCAACGGCTCCTACCGGTCGATCGCGGGTGTCAGCAACGAACGCGGCAACGTCGTGGGCCTGATGCCGCACCCCGAGCACGCGGTCGAGGAGCTGACCGGGCCCACCACAGACGGGCTGGCCTTCTTCACCTCGGTGCTCCGCGCGACGGTCGACGCATGACGGAGACGGTCAAGGACGCCGAGGCGACTCCCGACGTCGAGCAGCCCTACCGTGAGCTCGGTCTGAAGGACGACGAATACGCGCGGATCCGCGACATCCTCGGCCGCCGACCGACCAGCAGCGAGCTGGCCATGTACTCCGTCATGTGGAGTGAGCACTGCTCCTACAAGTCCTCCAAGGTCCATCTGCGCCAGTTCGGCGAGAAGCAGCCGCCCACCGACGCCCTGCTCGTCGGCATCGGCGAGAACGCGGGCGTCGTCGACATCGGCCAGGGCTGGGCGGTGACGTTCAAGATCGAGTCGCACAACCACCCGTCCTACGTCGAGCCCTACCAGGGCGCCGCCACCGGCGTCGGCGGCATCGTCCGCGACATCATGTCGATGGGCGCGCGGCCGGTGGCGGTGATGGATCCGCTGCGGTTCGGGCCGGCAGACGCCGCCGACACCCGGCGGGTGCTCCCGGGCGTGGTGGCCGGGATCGGTGGCTACGGCAACTGCCTCGGCCTGCCCAACATCGGCGGCGAGGTCGTCTTCGACCCGTCGTACGCCGGCAACCCGCTCGTCAACGCCCTGTGCGTCGGGGCGGTCCGGCACGAGGACATCAAGCTCGCGCACGCGAGCGGCGCCGGCAACCTCGTGGTGCTGTTCGGCGCGTCCACCGGCGGTGACGGGATCGGCGGGGTCAGCGTCCTCGCCTCCGAGACGTTCGACGAGCACGGCCCGGCGAAACGCCCCAGCGTGCAGGTCGGCGACCCGTTCATGGAGAAGGTGCTCATCGAGTGCTGCCTCGAGCTCTTCGCTGCCGACCTGGTGGTCGGCATCCAGGACCTCGGCGGGGCCGGTCTGTCCTGCGCGACCAGCGAACTGGCGTCCAGCGGTGACGGCGGCATGCGCGTCTGGCTCGACCGGGTGCCGTTGCGCGACGCGACGCTGCGCCCCGAGGAGATCCTGATGAGCGAGTCGCAGGAACGCATGTGCGCGGTGGTGACCCCGGACCGGCTCGACGCCTTCCTGGACATCTGCGCGCGCTGGGACGTGCAGGCGACGGTCATCGGTGAGGTCGACGACTCCCGGCGGCTGACCGTGGAGTGGCAGGGCACGGTAATCGTCGACGTACCGCCGCGGACCGTGGCCCACGAGGGCCCGGTCTACGAACGGCCCCTCGCCCGCCCCACCTGGCAGGACGCGCTGCAGGCCGACGACCCGTCCTCGCTGCCTCGCCCCACGACCGGTGAGGAGCTGCGCGCGACGCTGCTGGACCTGGTCGGGTCGCCGAACCTCGCCGACAAGTCGTGGGTCACCGACCAGTACGACCGCTACGTCCTCGGCAACACGGTTCTGGCCCAGCCCGACGACGCCGGCGTCGTGCGAGTCGACGAGGCGACGCACCTCGGGGTGGCGCTGGCGACCGACGGCAACGGTCGGTTCACCAAGCTCGACCCCTACGCGGGCGCTCAGCTCGCCCTGTCCGAGGCCTACCGCAACGTGGCGGTCACCGGCGCGCGGCCACTGGCCGTGACCGACTGCCTGAACTTCGGCTCGCCCGAGGACCCAGCAGTGATGTGGCAGTTCGCCGAGGCGGCCCGGGGGCTCGCCGACGCGTGCCTGGCCCTCGGGGTGCCCGTCACCGGCGGCAACGTCAGCTTCTACAACCAGACCGGGGACGTCGCGATCAACCCGACTCCCGTGGTGGGGGTGCTGGGGGTGCTCGACGACGTGCGCCGGCGGATCCCCATGGGCTTCTCGGCCGAGGGCGAGGTGGTGCTGCTGCTTGGCGCGACCCGCGAGGAGCTCGGCGGCTCCGAGTGGGCCCACCACATGCACGGCCACCTCGGGGGACGGCCGCCGGCGGTCGACCTGGCGGCCGAGCGCGAGCTGGCGACGCTGATGGCGGCACTGCCCGGCGTGGTGACCGCCGCGCACGACGTATCTGACGGCGGGCTTGCGATGACGCTGGTCGAGATGGCGCTGCGACGCGGCATCGGCGCGGCGGTGGCGCTTCCGGACGATGCGTTCGTCGCGCTGTTCAGCGAGTCGGCAGCGCGGGCCGTCGTCTCGGTGCCCTCCGACCTCGTCGCCGACGTGGAGCGGCTGGCCTCGTCGTACGCCGTGCCGCTGACCACCCTCGGTACCACCGGCGGCTCCACGCTCGCAGTGGACGGGCTGTTCGAGATCCCGCTCGATGAGCTCCGGTCTGCCTGGCAGGGCACCCTCCCTGCCCTGTTCGGCTGAGCGAGAGGACCGCCGTGCCGGAGACGCCGGAACAGTTCTACGCCAGGGTGCTCGCGCAAGCCGATGAGCAGGGTCGGCTGCCGATACCCGAGCAGGCAATGTGGGAGATCTTTCCTTTCGAGCCCGGCTCCCTGATCGTGAAGCCGCTGGAGGCGCCGGTCCTGCCGGAGCCACCGCGGGCAGGCGAGGGAGGCCTGCCCTGCTGGCGGTGCGCGAACCCGGACGACGGCGTGGTGTGGGCGAACGAGCGCTGGGTGCTCACCGGGTTCGCCGAAGCGCTCGGCCTGCCGTTCGCCGCGCTCCTCATGCCGCGGGCGCACCTCGACCTCGGCGACCTGGACGACACCATGGCGGCCGAGCTGGGGGTCATCGCGGTGCGCGTCACGCGCGCTGTGGAGGCGCTCGACGGAATCGGTCGGGTGCACGTCAACAAGTGGGGCGATGGCGGCGCGCACCTGCACGTGTTCCTGCTCGGCCGCCCCGCCGGGCTCGTCCAGCTGCGGGGATCGTGCCTCACCCTGTGGGAGGAGATGCTCCCGCGCACCCCGCCCCACCTGACCGACGAGACCTTGCAAGTCGCCGTCGACGCGCTGGCGGATCTGGGTGCGCCGGCCACAGGCTGAAACCGTGGAGCGGGCGGCTGGTCGCGAACCAACACCTCCACCCTGGAAGGGTGGCGCTCTAGCCGGTTGAGCTACGCCCGCGTGGGCCGCGACGGGTGGGCCCGGTGCGACGTGATCAGCCAGCCTAGCGGGCATGGCGAGTGGAGGGGTGAAGGAATGGCCGTACGGCGGCGGACTGATCCGGAGGTGGGGCGGGCGGCGCTCGCCCGGGTGCTCGAGGCACACACCATGGAGCCCGACGACGTGCGCGACGCGGTGCGTTTCCTCCTCGAGGAGCTGGCGATCCAGGCGCCGGGCCGCAGCGTCGAGGTGCGGGTGCCGCCCTACGGGGCGGTGCAGTGCGTGGCGGGGCCGCGACACACGCGGGGCACCCCACCCAACGTGGTGGAGATCGACGCCATGACCTGGGTCGCCTTGGCGACGGGCGCGGCCGGCGAGTCCGGCTGGACGGCTGCCACGGCCGAGGGTCTGGTGAAAGCCAGTGGCGAACGGGCGGATCTGTCCCCATTTCTCCCGTTGGTCTGACACGGTGGGTTCGATGAGGCACTCCACAGGCTCGGCCGCCCGACGTACGACGACCGTGTTCGCTGCCGCAGGAGCCGCAGCGATTGTGCTCGGGCTCGGCGCCGCGCCCGCGGCCTCCGAGGACGCCGCCACGACCGACGCGCCCGTGGTCACCCGCGAGGTGATCGGCACCTCGGTCAAGGGCCGGCCACTCACCGTCATCCACCGGGCGCACGAGGGCGCAACGCGCCGGGTGCTGGTCATCGGCAGCATCCACGGCGACGAACGGGCTGGGATGCGGGTCGTCCGCCGGCTGCTCGACCGGACGGACTTGCCGCGCCGCCTCGCCCTGTGGCTGCTGCGCACCGTCAACCCCGACGGCACCGCCGCCGACCGGCGCACCAACGCCCACGGCGTCGACCTCAACCGCAACTTCCCCTACCGCTGGCACAGCAGCGCGCGCGGCAGCACCTGGTCGGGGTCGGGGCCGCTGTCCGAGCCGGAGTCGGTGGCGCTGCGCGATCTCGTACGCCGGCTGGACCCGTGGCTGACGGTCACCTTCCACCAGCCGCTCTTCGGCGTCGGCGCCAACGACAAGGGCATGCCGACCGTCCGGGCGCTGGCCGAGGGCATGCGCCTGCCGGTGCGCGACTACGTCTGCACGGGCATCTGCTACGGCACCTTCACCGGCTGGGTCAACAACCGCACCGACGGCCTGGCCGTGACCGTGGAGTTCGGGCGGACCGTGCCGGACCAGCGGATCCGATGGGCGGCGGCGACGGTCGTACGGGTCGGCACCGACCGCTGACGATGCCGCGAACCTCGCCTAGCATCCGGCAGGTGCCCGCCCGTCGACTCAGCCCCCGCTACCTGCGCTTCGTGCTCACCGGAGCGCTGCTCGGGGTGCTGGTCACGGTCGTGGCGGTGGTGGCCCGCGGAGCCTCCGTCGAACGGCCGTCGGCGGTGCTGTTCTACCTCGGCATCCTCCTCGCCGGGGTCGGGGCGTTGCTGGGAGGTGCGGTGGCCGTGTTGCTCGACGGCCGCCGGCGCTAGCCGCCCGTAGACTTCGCCCGTGCCACGCGGCGATGGACGGCTCAACCACGATCTGCTCCCCGGCGAAAAGGGCCCCCAGGACTCCTGCGGGGTCTTCGGCGTGTGGGCCTCGCCCTCGCCCGACGCCAGCGAGGTCGCCAAGCTCACCTACTTCGGGCTCTACGCGCTGCAGCATCGCGGCCAGGAGTCGGCGGGGATCGCGGTGAGCAACGGCTCGCAGATCCTGGTCTACAAGGACATGGGCCTGGTCGCGCAGGTCTTCGACGAGGGCCATCTCTCCGCGCTGCGCGGCCACCTCGCGATCGGGCACACGCGCTACTCCACGACCGGGTCCAGCGTCTGGGAGAACGCCCAGCCGACCTTCCGCTCGACCGCGGCCGGTGCCGTGGCCCTGGCCCACAACGGCAACCTCACCAACACCCGCGATCTGCTCGAGCTGGTCGACAAGCGCGTCGCCGAGAGCGGCGAGCTGCCCTACGAGTCGATGCACGCCTTGCATAGCACCACCGACACCGACATCGTCACGGCGCTGCTCGCGTCCTACCCCGACCGCTCCCTCGAGCAGGCGGCGATGGCGGTGCTGCCGCAGCTGCGGGGCGCGTTCTCGCTCGTCTTCATGGACGAGGGCACGCTGTACGCCGCCCGCGACCCGCAAGGGATCCGCCCCCTGGTGCTGGGCCGGCTGGAACGTGGCTGGGTCGTCGCCAGCGAGACCGCCGCCCTGGACATCGTGGGCGCGGCCCAGGTGCGCGAGGTGGAACCGGGCGAGCTGATCGCGGTCGACGAGCACGGGCTGCGGACCCAGCACTTCGCGCCCGCCGAACCCAAGGGCTGCCTGTTCGAGTACGTCTACCTGGCCCGGCCGGACACCCGCATCGCCGGCCGGTCGGTGCACGCGACCCGGGTCGAGGTCGGTCGCCGCCTCGCGGTCGAGGCGCCGGCTGAGGCCGACCTCGTCATCCCGGTCCCGGAGTCCGGCACGCCCGCGGCGGTGGGCTACTCGCAGGGCAGCGGCATCCCGTACGGGCTGGGGCTGGTGAAGAACTCCTACGTCGGCCGCACGTTCATCCAGCCGTCACAGACGATCCGCCAGCTCGGCATCCGGCTCAAGCTCAACCCGCTGCGCGAGGTCATTGCCGGCCAGCGGCTGGTCGTGGTCGACGACTCGATCGTTCGCGGCAACACGCAGCGGGCGCTGGTGCGGATGCTCCGTGAGGCCGGGGCTGCCGAGATCCACGTCCGCATCTCCTCGCCGCCGGTGAAGTGGCCGTGCTTCTACGGCATCGATTTCGCCTCGCCGGGGGAGCTGATCGCCAACGGGCTGTCCGTCGAGGAGATCCGGGCCTCGATCGAGGCCGACTCGCTGGCCTACATCTCGCTCGAGGGCCTGGTCGCAGCCACCGAGCAACCGGTCGGCAACCTGTGCCGGGCGTGCTTCGACGGCGTCTACCCGGTCGAGCTGCCCGAGCCGGAGCTGCTCGGCAAGGACTTGCTCGAGGTGGAGCCGGTGCCGAACGCGGCGGCCTTCGGTCACGAGTCGCTGACCCGGCCCTGACCCGGCTCAGCCCCAGTAGACCTTCGTGTCCTCGAAGCGGAACCGCGCCGCTGCCACCGCGGTGAAGAGCGCACCGAACCCGACAAGCATGAGGACCGGCACGAGCACGTCCGCGACGGTCCCGTTCTCCAGGATCAGCGTCCGGAATCCGCGCATCGCCCAGTAGGTGGGCAAAGCCGGCGCAAGCGTCTGCGCCCAACCGGGCATGGCCGACACGGGCACGAACGACCCGCCCATCATCGCCATGGCCATCCCGCCCACGCTGCCGATCGCGTTGAGCTGGTTCATGGTCCGCGCCAGTGCCGTGACCAGCATCCCGAAGGCGCTCAACGCAAGGGCGAGCACGACGATGAGCAGGACCAGACCGACGACCGAGCCGGTGATGGTGAGGCCGAACAGCGGGCCGCCGAGGGCGAACAGCACGCCGAGCTGGACGACAGTCACGGCCACGGTCGGCAGGACCTTTCCCACGATGAGGTCCACCGAGGTCGCCGGAGACGCGCGCAACCTGTCCCACGTGCCCCAGCCGTGGTCGCGGAAGAACGAGAATCCGGCGTAGCCGACGCTGAACGCGGCAAAGGACACGGCCATGCCGGGCACGGCGAACTCGGAACCATTCGTGCCAGTCAACCCCTCCTGCGCGAGGGTGTTCGCGAAGAGCTGCTTCATCAGCGCCACCATGAGCAGCGGCATGATGATCACGAAGATGGCTGTCGACGGGTCGGTGAACATCACCCGCATCTCGTGGCGCAGGATCGCCGAGCTACGTCGCAGCGACACCGGACACGTTCTCTCTGGTCGGCTCGCTGTCGGCCTCGTCGTACCGCCGACCGGTCAATGCCAGGTAGACCGCCTCCAGGCTGGGGTGGAGGATCTCGACCGAGGTGAGCTGCTGCCCCGCGATCTGTGGCAGCAGCTCGGCCAGAGTGGCGGCCGGATCGCGCGTCGGGATCCTGATGCGCCGGCCGTCCTCGCCGATCCGCCCGTCCCATAGCGCTGGCGGGACGTCGCCGGCGAAGGACAGCTCGACGACGGGCACGGCGTGCGCGGCGACCAGCTCGCGGGCGTCACCATCGGCGATCACCCGGCCGCGGTCGAGGATGACGACGCGGGAGCCCAGGCTCTCGACCTCGGCGAGGTAGTGCGTCGAGTAGAGCACCGCGGAGCCCTCGGCCGCCGTGCGGCGCACCAGGTCGAGGATCCGGGCCCTGGTCTCCACGTCGGCACCGGTCGTCGCCTCGTCGAGGAGGAGCAGTCGCGGGCGGTGCAGCAGGGCGATAGCCGTGTGCACCCGCCGCTTCTGCCCGCCAGACAGAGATCCGGCCAAGCGGTCCAGGAGGTCGGTGATGTCCAATGCCTGAGCCACTTCCTCGATCCGAGTGCGCAGGGCGCGCCGCTCGAGACCCGCGAGCTGGCCGAAGAGCGTGAGGTTGTGGCGCACCGAGACGACGGGGTAGACGCCGGTGTCCTGAGCGGCCAGACCGATCCGCCCGCGGACCTGCGCGGTGCGGGCGAGCGCGTCGAGCCCGTCCACCTCGACCGTGCCGGCGTCGGCCCGGCGCAGACCACAGACGATCGAGATCAGCGTTGTCTTCCCGGCGCCGTTTGGCCCGAGCAGGGCGACGACCTCACCGGCCCCGACGTCGAGGTCGACCCCTCGCAGCGCCTCGAGCCCGCCGTAGGACTTTCGCAGACCGCTGACGTGCAGCACTGCCTCACTATGGGCCGGGACGGCGGGGACGTCCATGGTCCGACCGGGGGCCGGTGTCCGGCTGGCCGACGCCGGTAGGGTCGCGAGTCGTGACGGACCGGAGCGCGTCGTACGCCGGGGCAGGCGTCGACATCGCGGCCGGCGACCGGGCGGTCGAGCTGATGAAGGCCTGGGTCGCGAAGGCTTCCCGGCCAGAGGTGGTCGGGGGACTGGGCGGTTTCGCCGGCCTGTTCGACGCCTCGGCTCTTCGGGCGTACGACCGGCCGCTGCTCGCCACCGCCACCGACGGGGTCGGCACCAAGGTCGCCATCGCGTCCGCGCTGGACCGTCACGACACGATCGGCCATGACCTCGTCGCCATGGTGGTCGACGACCTGGTGGTGTGCGGCGCCGAGCCGCTGTTCATGACCGACTACATCGCGTGCGGCCGGGTCGTGCCGGAGCGGATAGCGGCGATCGTGAAGGGCATCGCAGAGGGTTGCCTGCTGGCAGGCTGCGCGTTGATCGGGGGCGAGACGGCCGAGCACCCGGGCCTGCTCGGCCCCCACGACTACGACGTGGCCGGCGCCGGGACCGGAGTCGTGGAGGCCGCCCGCGTGCTCGGGCCGGACCGGGTACGCAGCGGTGACGTGCTTGTCGCCATGGCCTCGAGCGGGCTGCACAGCAACGGTTACTCCCTCGTCCGGCACGTCTTGCTGGAGCGAGCCGGCTGGTCGCTGAACCGCGAGGTGCCCGAGCTCGGTCGGACGCTGGGCGAGGAGCTGCTCGAGCCGACCCGGATCTACGCCCTGGACTGCCTGGCCCTGGCCGCCGAAGTCGAGGTGCACGCGTTCGCGCACGTCACGGGTGGCGGCCTCGAGGCGAACCTCGCGCGGGTCATGCCGACCGGTGGTCGGGCAACTTCGGCCGGTGCCGCGGCTTCGACCGCTCCGGCCGGCTTGACCGCTCGGGTCGACAAGACGTCGTGGAGTCCCGCGCCGATCTTCGACCTGGTGGGTTCCGTGGGCCGGGTGGAGCAGGCCGAGCTGGAACGCACCCTCAACATGGGTGTCGGGATGGTCGCCGTCGTCGCCGCCGACCAGGCCGACGCCGCCGTACGCCTGCTCACCGGCCGCGGAGTACCCGCCTGGCCCTGCGGCACGGTGGAACCGGTCACCTGACCGCCGGGCCGGGCCGGCCCAGCCGGGCCGGCCCCCGTCACGCCGGTAACGGAGAGAGATCGCGGATTCTTGGGGACCGTTTCCCCTCCGCTAGGACAGACCGGCCCGTCGACCGACCCGGCCTGTACCGGCTGACCTGTGGACGAGCGGCGGCCCGGCCGACGTCCGCGACGCTGGGCACATGTCCCGTCCGCCTGCCTTTGACGAGCTGGCCATCGCCCGGCTCGCACAGGAGCAGGACCAGGTCGTCTCCCGGACACAGCTCGCCGGCCTGGACGTCGCTCGACACCACATCGGGCACCGTGCGGACTCGGGTCGGTGGCAGCCCATCGGCCCGCGCGTCGTCGTCCTGCACACGGGCCTGCTCAACGAGCGGCAGCGGTGGTGGGTCGCGACCCTGCACAGCGGGCCGCGCTCGGCGCTCGCGGGGCTCACCGCCGCCACGGCCGAGGGACTGAGCGGGTTCGCCAGTCCGGTCCTGCACACGGTGGTCCCGCACGGCGTCTATGCGCCAGAGCTCGATCACTCCCTGGTGACCGTGCGGCCTCGCCAGTCGCGCCTGTTGACACCTGATCGGGTCCATCCGGCGAAGCGGCCGCCGCGCCTCCGCCTGCCGCCGGCCCTCGTGACCGGCGCCGAAGCGTGCTCCTCGGACGAGCGGGCCCGGCTCGTCATCCTCTCGGGCATCCAGCAGCGACTGGTCCGGCCTGCCGACCTGCGCGACGTCCTCGACCAGATCGAGAGGCTGGCCCGGCGAGGCCTCATCATCGAGGCGGTCAACGACGCCGAAGGCGGTGCGCACTCGTTGCCTGAGCGAACCTGGTCGCTCCTGTGCCGGACCCACGGTCTGCCGGCGCCGACCCGACAGCAGAAGATTCAGCGGTCGACCGGCACCTGGTACCTGGACAGCGACTTCGAGGAGTGGCTGGTCACGGTCGAGGTCAACGGTTCACAGCACGAACTGTGGGAGCGCGGCGAGCGCGACGATCACCGGCGCAACGTGCTCGGAATCAGCGGCCGGCTGGTTATCACGCTCAGTTCCCACGGAGTCCGCCATGCCGGGGAGCTGTGCGTGGTCACCGTGGCGGCGGCCCTGCTGTCGCGGGGGTGGCAGCCGGGTTCGGCGGTGTACGACCGGCTGCGAGCCGCGGCAATCCGTACCGGGATCGATCTTGTCACTGGCGACCGGCTGGGTTCCGCGCGCTCAGCGTGACGGCCAACCGGTGGGCGGCCATCCGACGGGCCACCGGAACCGGATCCCGTAACGGAGAGGTTGCGCGGCCGCTTAGGGACCGGGATCCCTACGTTGAGCGGGGCTGGCCGCTCACGCGATCAGCGCCGGTCGGCGGCCCACTCGTCGTAGTCGTCCTCGTCGGAGCCTGAGTCGCTCGACAGCGACCGCTCGGGCGCAGGTGCCCCCGCCAGCTCTCGTTGCAGAGCCTCGAAGTCGGTGCCCTGCGAGCTGTACTTCAGCTCACGAGCGACCTTCGTCTGCTTCGCCTTGGCCCGGCCGCGCCCCATGGCTCGACCCCCTCATACGTAAACGGGGCGGCCAGCGCGTGGCGGCCCCGGATCAGTGTGTTCTCCGTGGGTGCAACGGTACATGCCCGGTCGGTGTTCCGCCCATCGGCGGGTCAGGTGTCGGACAGTGCGGAATCCATCCGCTCCTCGGCCAGCCGGTCCGCTGCCACCACCGGCGGTACGCCCTCGGCCTCGGCCAGGGCGAGCACCTTCGCGGTCGTGTCGAAGATCATCGCGGCCTTCGCCTTTGCCCGCTCGAAGGAGAAGCCTCGCAGCTCGTCGGCCACCTGGATGACCCCACCCGAGTTCACGCAGTAGTCGGGCGCATAGAGGATCCCGCGCCGCGCGAGCCCCTCCTCGATGCCGGGATGGGCGAGCTGGTTGTTCGCCCCGCCACAGACGATTCGGGCTCGCAGGTTGGCGACCACTTCGTCGGTAAGGGCGTGGCCCAGCGCGCAGGGGGAGAACACGTCGAGCTCCGCCCGCACGAGCTCATCGGTGCTGCCGAGGACGTGCACGGCCGGCTGCTGACGACGTACGTCATCGATCGCGCGCTCCGAGACATCGGCCACAACCACCGTTGCCCCATCGGCGACCAGCTGCGGGACGAGCTGCCGTCCCACCTTGCCCACGCCGGAGATCCCGACGGTCCGCCCCGCCAGCGACGCCGTGCCCCAGAGATGAGCCGCGCAGGCCCGCATCCCCTGGAACACCCCGAACGCCGTGAGCACCGACGAGTCGCCCGCCCCGCCGCTTGCCTCGCTGCGCCCCGTCGCGAACCGCGTCTCGCGGGCCACCACGTCCATGTCCGCCACGTAGGTGCCCACGTCGCAGGCGGTCACGTAGCGCCCGCCGAGCGACTCCAGGAACCGGCCGTACGCCCTGAGCAGCGCCTCGGTCTTGTCCCGAGTCGGATCCCCGACGATGACCGCCTTGCCGCCTCCGTGGTCGAGCCCGGCCAGGGCGTTCTTGTAGGCCATGGCCTGGGACAGGTCGAGGACGTCGGCGAGCGCGCCGGCCTCGGTCGCGTAGGGATGGAACCGGGTGCCGCCGAGGGCCGGGCCCAGCGCGGTCGAGTAGATCGCGACGATGACCCGCAGGCCGGCGCTGTCGTCGGCACCGAAGATCACCTGCTCGTGCGCATGACGGGCACCGGCATGCGGGCCGCACACCGTGTCCGGCATGGCGCCAGCGTAGGCCGCGGCTAGGGTGCAAGACGTGCCGCCACCGTTGCCGTTCCCGCGCCCCGGGGCGGGGAGCCCGGCCGCCTACCTGCGCGTCTACGAGCCACTGGTCGCGTTCCCGCCCGAGGAGCGCGACGCCTGGGCGAACTATGCAGCCCGGGCCGGCACCCGGTCCAACCGGTTGGTGGCGGAGCACCGGATGGCCCTGGCCGGAGTCCTCAGCGTGCCCCCACAGCCCGTGCCCTCCGACGAGGTGCCGGAGGCATTCGTCCTGGTAACCGACGACACGACGTACGTCTGCCCCGTCCAGACCCGGTTGCGCTCCTGGGTGGCACTGGGCCAGTTCCGGGACGGCCTGCCCGACGCTCTGCTGCACGCCTTCGTGCCGCCGGCCGCCCTCGCCAGAGTGGAGTCCGACCACGAGCGGTGGGGGGCGGACCAGGTCGGTTCGGCGCTGCGCATCCTCACCGCGACCTGGTCGGTACCTCTGCAGTGGCTGGTGCCGTTCGCTCCGAGCGACCAGGTGTCCGAGCGGTCCGGCGAGCGGTCCGAGCCGACGTGTGTCGTGCACCGGACCCGGATGTCGGCGGCCCGGCGCCGCGTCGCGCGCGCCCTGCGTACGGTCCGGGAGTCTCTGGGGGAGATCGACGCCGTGGAGGAGCTGACCGACCTCGGCCTCTGGCTCGAGGAGTGGCACCCCCGGGCCTGGGTCGAGCTCGACTACGCGGGCCTGTCGCGGATCGCCGGTGTCGACGGTGGCAGCGACACATCCGTGGCGGATGTCACCGCGGCGTTGGCCGCGCTGGCTGCCGGGGACGAGGAGACGGCGGCCCAGCGGTACCGCTCCGTCGTCGAACGGTGGATCGCGGTCGCGGCCTTCGAGCACGCCAACTAGCGCCGCGGATGCGCCGTTCGGCCAGGCAGGCTGGACCGCACGGCATCAGCGGGCTAGTCCTCTCGCCTCACTTGAAAAATGGCCCGTCCGAACCATTCCGGACAGACCCGTATAACGGGCACTATTACCCCTGGACCACCAGAACCGATATCGATCGGTTCGCCCCAGGAGAAGAGGTCGACCCGTGACCACGCGCACACCCGACGCCGAGCCGTTGCTGACCCCCGCCGAGGTCGCGACGATGTTCCGTGTCGACCCCAAGACGGTGACCCGCTGGGCCAAGGCCGGCAAGCTCACCTCGATCCGTACGCTGGGCGGCCACCGTCGTTACCGCGAGTCCGAGGTGCGCTCGCTCCTTGCGGGCATCCCGGCGCCCCGCACCGAAGCCTGACCGTCCTGCCGGGCCGGGGGCTCAGCGCGAGGCGCCCGGCTCCACGACCGAGGGCGGCAGCTCGAGGTCGGGCACGAGCCTGACCAGCAGCTCCCGGACCCGTGTGTCGATGTCGGTGACGATGCGCCGCACCGTCGCCTCGTCCTGGCCCTTGGGGTCCTCGAGCTCCCAGTCCTCGTAGCGGGCACCGGCGTAGAACGGGCACGCCTCGCCGCAGCCCATTGTGACCACCGCGGTGTACTGCCCGTCGGGGTCGAACCCCTTGGGTGTCTCGCGGTCGGTGTCCAGGCCCATGGACGCCAGCACGGCCGCCACCTCCGGGTGGACGTGCTCTCCCGGCTCGGAGCCCGCCGAGAAGACCGCGACCCGGTCTCCGGCGTACCGCTCGGCCAGGACCTTGCCGGTCACGCTGCGACCGGCGTTGGCCCGGCACGCGAACAGGATGCTGGGCTGGTCAGTGCTCGTCACGGGCGTCTCCGGTCACGAGGGTGGGGACGACGACGTCCCCCGCGGATGCGGCGACGTCGGGATAGAGCGCCCTAACGACGACCACGGCGAGAGCGCCGCCGAGGACCTGAGCGACGACCAAGCCAAGGACGGACGCCGGCTCGATGCCGGCGAAGCTGTCCGAGAACACCCGCCCGGCCGTCACAGCCGGGTTCGCGAACGATGTCGAGCTGGTGAACCAGTAGGCCGTCCCGATGTATGCCCCCACTGCCGGGGCCGCCAACGCACCTCGACCCGTGCGGGCGAGAGCGAAGACGAGGGTGACCAGACCGGCGGTCGCGACGACCTCACCGGCCCAGAGTCGCCAGTCGGACCGTTCAGTGGTGGAGAAGCCCAGCTGTACGTCGAACATGACGTTGGCCAGCACCGCTCCGGCGACGCCGCCAGCGGTCTGCGCGCCGGTGTAGGCGCCGACCTCCTGGCCGGACAGTCCGGTTCCTGACCGCCGACCCAGCCACCAGTCTGCGGCGGACACCACCGGATTGAAGTGCGCGCCGGAGACCGGGCCGAGCATCAGGATGAGCACAGCCAGCCCGAACACGGTCGCAAGGGAGTTCTCCAGCAGCTGGAGGCCCACGTCCTCGGGCGACAACCGTTCTGCGGCGATCCCCGACCCGACCACGACGGTGACCAGCAGCCCGGTGCCGAGGAACTCGGCGAGCAGTCGTCGGCGCATCGGCGGCGCCGTCCGACCGGTCGTGGGGACCGCACCGCGTCAGTCGGCATCGCGCCCAGGACACACCAGCGAACGGTGCCAGGTCAAACAACGGCCGATGAACTCTTTGGGAGCCCTGGCGAGGTGAAGATCGGCTCCGGTTCTGCCGAGAAGTAGGCGAACACCTAGCGAAAGAAGGTTGCCGATCGTGGAGTCGTCCGCAGCCGTGGCCACGAGGCTCGGACGGGCCCGCACCGGTGTGGCGCTCTTCGGTCATCGATGGTTGCCGCAAGGTCACCCGCTCCCCGACGAGGTGTGGCGGCTGCGGCATCGGTGGGTGGTCGGCCTGCTCGCGGTCCAGACAGCTGTGTTGCCGCTCTTTGCGCTGCTGCGCGGATACTCCCTGGGTCACGCCCTTTTCGAAGCCGCCCTGCCGGCCGGCATGACGGTGGCGGCGATCTGGTCCAGGCCGCCCCGTGTCGTGCGGGCGCTGGTCGCCGGACTCGGCCTGATGGTGATCTCCGCGATCGTCGTGCACCTGTCCGGCGGTGCGATCGAGGCGCACTTCCACTTCTTCGCGATGGTGCCGATCGCGGCGCTCTATGAGAGCTGGTACCCGTTCGGCGTAGCGGTCGGGTTCGTCCTCGTGCACCACGGTGTGATCGGGACCATCAACAGCGACGCCGTGTACAACCACCGCGCCGCACAGGAGCACCCGTGGACCTGGGCAGCCATCCACGCCGCCCTCTTCGCGGCGGCGTGCGTCGGCGCGCTGATCAACTGGAAGTTGCACGAAGGTGCTCGAGGCGTGGCCGTCCACCTGTCCCACCAGGCCCATCACGATGCGCTGACCGGACTGCCCAACCGCACGTTGCTGCACAAACGGACCACCGAGGCCCTGGCCGCCGCAGCCGGGCTGGACCAGCAGCCGACGATGCTGCTGCTCGACCTTGATGGCTTCAAGCAGATCAACGACACACTCGGTCATCTCCACGGCGACCTGCTGCTCGTCGAGGTGGCACAGCGGCTGCTCTCCAGCGTCCGACCGGAAGACATGGTCGGCCGGCTCGGCGGGGACGAGTTCGCCGTCCTGCTCACCCGGTGCCCGGCG
>JACCUZ010000077.1 GCA_013698395.1 Sporichthyaceae bacterium | reverse complement strand
GTCCAGCGCCGCGCAAAGCGACCGGCCGGCGCACCGGACCGGGCGCTCGCCCGGCCGGTCGGCAAGGCGGGGGTGGTCGGCGCCGGGCTGATGGCCGCCCAGCTGGCGCTGCTCTTCGCTCGCCGGCTCGAGGTCCCGGTCGTGATGACCGACCTCGACACCGAGCGGGTCGAGCGCGGCGTCGGCTCGGTTCACGGGGAGGTCGACACGCTGCTCGCCAAGGGCAAGGTCAGCCGCGACAAGGCCAACCGGCTCAAGGCCCTGGTGACCGGGGCTGTCGACACCGCGGCATTCGCCGACGCCGACCTGGTCATCGAGGCCGTGTTCGAGGAGATGAAGGTCAAGCAGCAGGTCTTTGCCGACGTGGAGGCAGTCGTGTCGCCGGAGTGCGTGCTGGCGACCAACACCTCGTCGCTCTCGGTCGGCGAGATGGCCTCCCGGCTCGACCACCCCGAGCGGGTCGTCGGCTTGCACTTCTTCAACCCGGTCGCGGTGCTGCCCCTGCTCGAGGTCGTCCGCGCGGAGAGAACCGACGACGCGTCGTTGGCGACCGCGTTCGCGGTCGGTGCGCAGCTGAAGAAGTCGTGCGTGCTGGTCGCCGACCGGCCGTCGTTCATCGTCAACCGGCTGCTCACCCGGCTCCTCGGCGAGGTGATCGCAGCGGTCGACGAGGGGACGCCGGTGGAGGTGGCGGACCGGGCGCTGGAGCCGCTCGGGCTGCCGATGTCACCCTTCGCGCTGCTGCAGCTGGTCGGTCCTCCCGTCGCCCTGCACGTGGCCGAGACGCTGCACGAGGCGTTTCCCGAGCGGTTCCGCGTCTCGGAGAACCTGCGCCGGCTGGGAGGCGCCGAGCTCCTCGTACAAGGCGACCGCGCCTCGACGGCGCAGGACGTACGCCGGCGTGCCCTCGACGCGCTCGCGGAGGAGATCCGGCTGATGCTCGACGAGCAGGTGGTGGCCGACGTCCGCGACATCGACCTGGCGATGCTGCTCGGGGCCGGATGGCCGTTCCACCTTGGCGGCATCACGCCGTACCTCGACCGCGAGGGCGTCTCGGAGCAAGTGACCGGTCGCCGCTTCCTCGACCCGGGCGTCGCCTCCCTCCCCTCCCGCTGACTCTGTCGGTGGGCTGCGCCGCGATCGGCGCATGACCAGTTCCGCGACATCAACGTTCACGATCGACGCGGACGCCGCTCGGACCCAGCAGCTTGTATCGCGTGGTGCCCATCCCTGCGCGAGGTGGATGCCTGTCCTAGCCGGCGCGGAGGTGCGTGGCGGCGGCGGCTCGAGCGTGGCGAGTTGGGTCCGACCTCGTGACGGGCCAGGTCACCGTCCAGGCCCGCGTCCTCGGTCGCGTCGATCACCGACGCCAGTGCCCTCTGCTGCAGCCCTTCCACCACGGCCTTGGTCCAAAGGCACGGATCAGGTCCACCCGGGCGCGAGAATCCTCGGCCCGACGATGCGGGCCGGAGCCACGTCACCGGGCGAGAACCGGTCCGAGATCGACGTCTCCCGTACCGAACACCTGGTACGCAAGCGCCACGTCGCCGTTCCACGCGTAGCGGATCTCCGAGGCCCCACGTAAGCACCGAGAAGGCCTTTCGACCGCAGGTATTTCGGAGGTAGGTTGCGGTTCGATGCGGATCGCGAGCAGACGGTCGGTACAGCCGCTGGGGCTGCCGGCCGAGCATCCGGTTGAGGAGGAAATGAGATGGCCGAACATCCCAACGCCGAGCTGTTCAGGAAGGGCTACGCCGCCTTCTCGGCCGGAGACATGGACACCGTGCGGTCGCTCTTCGCCCGCGACATCGTCTGGCACGTCTCCGGCAAGAATCACACCTCCGGGGACTACGAGGGCGTGGACAGCGTTCTCCAGCTCTTCGGCCAGTACTTTCAGGAGACCGACGGCACCTTCAAGGTCGACCTGCACGACATCGTGGCGAACGACGTCCACGGCGTGGCCATCGCGACCCTTGCTGGCCAGAAGGACGGAAAGAGCCTCAGCGACCGGTACGTGCACGTGGTCCACATGAAGGACGGTCTCCAGACCGAGTCGTGGATCTTCGCCGAGAACCCGGACGTGATCGATGACTTCTGGGGCTGACTCGCCCGCTGGAGCCAAGCCACACCACAGCGCCCGTGGAGACCGACCTGACCGGCCGGAGCGCACTGGTGACGGGCGCTGCCAGCGGGATCGGGCGGGCCATCGCCCACCGCCTCGCCGCTGCGGGGGCGGCCGTGACCGTGGTGGACTTGGACGGGGCCGGCGCCGCTGAGGTCGCCGAGGCCATCGGGGGCACGTCGGTGGTCGCGGACCTCTCCGAGACCGCAAGGCTAGGAGACCTTGCCGCCACGGCCGACGTCGTGGTCAACAACGCCGGCCTGCAGCACGTGGCACCGCTCGAGGAGTTCCCCCCCGAGCGCTTCGCCCTCATCCTGCGCGTGATGCTGGAGGCGCCCTTCCTCATCGTGCGCTCAGCGCTGCCCCACATGTACGCCCAGGGCGGGGGTCGCGTGGTCAACATCTCCTCGGTGCACGGCTGGCGCGCGTCGCCGTTCAAGGCCGCCTACGTCACGGCCAAGCACGGCCTGGAGGGCCTGTCGAAGGTCATCGCCCTCGAGGTCGCGGCCCACGGGGTGACCTCCAACTGCATCGCTCCGGCGTACGTCCGCACGCCGCTCGTGGAGGGCCAGATCGAGGACCAGGCGCGCATTCACGGGCTGTCCCCGCAAGAGGTCGTCGAGCAGGTGATGCTCGCTCCCTCGGCCATCAAGCGACTGATCGAGCCCGAGGAGGTGGCCGACCTCGCGGCGTACCTGTGTTCGCCCCGGGCGTCCTTCGTCACGGGTGCCTCGTTCGTGATGGACGGCGGGTGGACCGCGCACTGAGTGCGCGTCCCGGGGCCGAGCAGCTCGACGAGCTCGAGCGGGAGGAAGCTGCCCGGGACTCTCACCGTCGTCAGGCGGTGCTCGGGCTCCTGGGTCCGGCACCACCACGCTGCTCATCGCGGGGCCGATCTATCGCTACCACCGGCGCCGGGTGCAGACGGAGCTGCCGGCCCGCCCCGAGCCCCGACGACCTGAGCGGGACCACCCAGCCCGAGTGCAACGAGTGAGCGAGCGGTTCGTCACGGGTGGTGACGGCTACTCACCCGGCTGGTGGATCCGCCGCGGGGACCGGCTGGATACCGTCGAGAGATGCGCCCGGCCGACTCCCTCCAGCTGCGCCGACTGGCGCTTGCGGTCTCGGTGCTCGACGACATCGACATGGTCCCGCTGGACGACGGTCTGCTGCTGACCGGTGCCGCGCCGATCGAGGTGGGCTGGTTCGAGGTGCGGCGGGCACTCGCCGGAGCGCAGCCGGAGTCCGACGATCCCGACGAGTCGGCGCGGGCCCGGACCCGACTGAGCTCCTGGTTGCGCGGCCGGCGGATCGCCGCGGACACCGATCCCCATGAGCTGCGCGCGAAGGCCCGGCCGGTCGGGCTGCCGGTCGACCACCAGTTGCACCCCGGTCCGGACTGGGTGCGCCAGCGCGTCCTCGGTGACACCGTCGACCTGGGCATCGGCTTCGTCGGCGTGGGGCCGGACCCGGATGAGGTGGTCGTCGTGCCGCAGGGCGCACTCGCTGCCACGGGAATCGACCCCGCGCCTTGGTGGCCGGCGGCCAAGGAGTACCTCGAGCGCATGGGCGCGCTGGCCGCGGGCCGCCTGTCCGGCAACCCGGGCAACCCGTTGCTGCGACCCTTCGGCGACTGCGACGTCGTCACCCTCGTGTGCGCGCGGACGCTGCGTACCGCGCTCTGCGCCGCGGACGGCACGGGCATGCGGACTGCAGCGGTGCCGATGCGCCGGCGGGGCTGGCTGGATCTCTCGCGCATCGACCCCGCGTTCACCATCGCCGCAGCCGCTGCTACCGCACCGGCCGAGCGAGGGTTCAGCCGTCCCCTCCTGCTGACGGTCGACGAGGTCACGTGCGCTCCGCGCGGCGGCAGACCGGCCGATCTCGTGCTGCGCGACCCGGCCTCGGCCGCACCCGCCCTGCGGTCGGTCCTCTACCGCTAAGACCCGCGCCTACTCCGGAACGGTGTCGTGCTCCATCGCGCCGTGGAGACTGGCGACGGCCTCGATGACATCACGCGCGACGTCCTGCGCGCTCAGACCGATGTCGGCAAGTACCTCGCGGCGGCTGCCGTGGTCGAGGAACCGTGGCGGGATGCCGAAGTTCCGCACGGGCGTGTCCACTCCCCCGTCGCGCAACGCCTGCGCGATGGCCGCTCCGACGCCACCAGACCGGATGCCGTCCTCGAGGCTCACCACGATGCGGTGCTCCCCCGCGAGCCGGACGACGGCGTCGGGGACCGGCTTCACCCACCGGGGATCCACGACGGTGACCCCGATCCCGTGCTGGGCGCAGCGCTGCGCGACCTCGAGCGCCGTCTCGGCCATGGCTCCGACCGAGACGAGCAGCACGTCGAGGTCACTCGCCCGGCGCAGGACGTCCACCCCGCCGACGGTGTCGACCGCGACGATGTCGGCGCCGACCGCGCCAGTGGGATAACGCAGCACGGTCGGAGCGTCGTCGACGTCGACGGCCTCGCGCAGCAGTGCGCGCAGAGTCACGGCGTCGCGTGGCGCAGCCAGCCGCAGACCCGGGACCACCTGCAGGAAGGCCATGTCCCACATGCCGTGGTGGCTCGCGCCGTCGGGGCCGGTCACACCGGACCGGTCCAGCGCAAAGGTCACCCCGCACCGGTGCAGTGCGACGTCCATGAGCACCTGGTCGAATGCTCGGTTGAGGAACGTCGCGTAGACCGCCACCACCGGATGGAGCCCGCCGAGAGCCAGACCGGCAGCAGAGGCCGTCGCGTGCTGCTCCGCGATGCCCACGTCGAACACGCGGTCGGGGAACTCCGCGGCGAAGCGGTCCAGCCCGACCGGCTTGAGCATGGCAGCGGTGATGCCGACGACGTCCGGGCGTTCGCGCCCGATGGCGACCATCTCGTCGGCGAACACGCTGGTCCATGCGGCGCCGCCCATCGCGAGCGGCTGACCGGTCTCCGGGTCGATGACGCCGATCCCGTGGAAGTGGTCGGCGGCGTCGTCCTCGGCGTGCTTGTAGCCGAGCCCCTTGCGGGTGATGCAGTGCACGAGCACCGGACCACCGAAGGCGCGCGCCCGGCTTAGCGCATGCTCGACCGCCTCGACGTCGTGCCCGTCGACCGGGCCGACGTACTTCAGGCCGAGGTCCTCGAACATGCCCTGCGGGGCGACGATGTCCTTGATGCCCTTCTTCATGCCGTGCAGCGCGTCGAAG
Organism: Sporichthyaceae bacterium; assembly: GCA_013698395.1. Classification (GTDB taxonomy): domain Bacteria; phylum Actinomycetota; class Actinomycetes; order JACCUZ01; family JACCUZ01; genus JACCUZ01. The sequence continues at coordinate 8,117 of JACCUZ010000077.1, read as the reverse complement.
ATGGGTGCACCGACGACGGGTGTGCGACCGAGGACCTGCCTGCCCCACTCGAGGAACCGCTCGTAGCCGCGAGTCGTGCGCAGCGTCGCCAGGTGGTGGGCCAGGCCACCGATCGTCGGGGCGTAGGACCGCTCGTTGTCGTTGACGACGACGACCAGCCGCCGCGTGTGGTCGGCGGCGATGTTGTTCAGCGCCTCCCAGGCCATGCCTCCGGTCAACGACCCGTCGCCGACCACCGCGACGACGTGACGGTCGGTCTCACCGCGCAGCTGGAAGGCCTTGGCCAGGCCGTCGGCGTAGGACAGTGCGGTGGAGGCGTGGGAGTTCTCGATCACGTCGTGCTGCGACTCGGCACGGCTGGGGTAGCCCGACAAGCCCCCCCGTTGGCGTAACCGGTCGAACCGTCCGGCGCGCCCGGTGACGATCTTGTGTACGTACGCCTGGTGGCCCGTGTCCCACAGGATGCGGTCGTGGGGGGAGTCGAAGACCCGGTGCAGTGCCAAGGTCAGCTCGACGGCCCCGAGGTTGGGACCGAGGTGTCCGCCCGTCCTGGACACCGACGTGATCAGGAACTGACGGATCTCCTCGGCCAGCGTGTCGAGCTGTGCACGGTCCAGCCGGCGCAGGTCGCGCGGACCTCGGATCGACGCCAGGAGACTCGACTCCTGCTGCCCCATGGACAGTCGACTCCTCTCCGCGTGCACCTGACCCGGCAGGTCCCGGCTCGCGAGTCTACGGGGTGCTTCGGAGCAGATCACCGGACCGGATGCCGTCGGGAGCGGGAAAAAGTTCCAAGCCGGGTGGACCGTTCACGGCTACCCGGCTGTCCCGGTCTACCCGGACCCCGAGCTCTTCGCCGGCCACGCGCAGCCCGCGTACGTCCAGGTTGCCGACGAGGGCGGGACGCAGCGGGGACACGGTGAGCCGACCCCGGGGTACGTCGGGCACCAGACCCAGCAGCGCCTGCAGGATCGCCACCGCGGAGGTCGCGGCCCAGGCCTGGGGACGACACGCCGCGGGATAGGCCAGCAGCGGTTCCCCCGGTTCCCGCTGGGTGCCTGCGAACAGCTCCGGCAGCCGGTAGTCGAACTCGGTGGCGGCACCGAGCAGACCAGACACGAGGGAAGCAGCCTCTCGGTGCGCCCCGCTGCGGGCCAGTCCGGACAGGACGATCGCCGTGTCGTGGGGCCAGACCGTGCCGCCGTGGTAGCTGAGGGCGCTGAACCGCGGGGACGCGGTGGAGAGGGTCCGTAGGCCGTAGCCCGAGTCCATCGTCGGGTCGGCCAGACGCCGGGCGACCACCCGGGTCTCCTCCTCGTCGAGCAGGCCGGTGCCCAGCAGGTGACCGATGTTGGAGGTCAGTGAGTCCACCCGAGACTTGTCCGCGTCCAAGGCCACGGCCGGGTAGGGCCCGGTCTCGTCCTCGACCCAGAACTCGGCGCGGAACCGCTGCTGCAGCCGCAGCGCCCAGTCCTGCCACCGGTCTGACCCGGGACGACCGAAGGCGTCCATCAGGTCCGCCCCGGCCATCGCCGCCTGGTAGGCGTAGCCCTGGACTTCGCACAACGCCAGCGGGGCCGTCGCGAGGCGCCCGCTGGACCACTGGATCGAGTCGCCCGAGTCCTTCCAGCCCTGGTTGCTCAGCCCCGTGCCGGTCGAGTCCACGTACTCGAGGAAGCCGTCGCCGTCGCTGTCGCCGTACTCGACCAGCCACCGCAGCGCGGCCTCGCACGCAGGCAGGAAAGCCTCGACCTGCTCGGCCGGCATGCCCCACCGCCACGCGTCGGCCAGCAGACACACCCAGAGCGGCGTCGCGTCGACCGTGCCGTAGTACAGCGCCGGCAGCCGGCGGTCGTCACTGATCTGCAGCGACGCCTCGCGGACCTCGTGCAGGATCTTCCCGGGCTGCTCCTCCGTGGCGCCGTCGACCGCGCGACCCTGGCGCCGGGCCAGAGCGGCCAGCGTCCCCCGGGCCAGCTCGGTGCCCAGCGGCAGCATCATCCGCGCCGCCCACAGCGAGTCCCGGCCGAACAACGTCAGGAACCACGGGCTCCCCGCGGCGAGGAACTGATCTTCCGGCGCGTCCGGGTCGCCGACCAGCAGCGCCTCGGCATCGGCGAGGCTCTGCCCCAGCAGCGCCACCAGCCGCTGATCGTCTGCCGTCACCTCCGGCCGGGACCAGGGCAGCGGCCCCTCGGTGGGCATCGGCCGGAACCCACCGCCGGAGCGCAGACCCGAGGTGCGCAGGTCGACCGTCATCTCCGCACTTCCGCGCGGTGGAATGACGACGTCCCACCCGAGCGTCCCGTCGTCCGGCGAGGCGTCGTCCGGGGCGGGGTACGCCTCGACCGCCACCGTACGGGGACCCGCCCGCCAGGTCAGACCACCGCTGATGGTCACCGCCGCGAGGGGCGGCCGTGAGGCGCCGAGCTTGATCTCGGACATGCTGGCCAGGTCCACGGTCAGGTCCACGGTCACGTGGCAGCGCACCTGGTGCTGCGCCGAGGAACGGACAACAAGCGTCTCGCGCAGGCCCTCCGGGCACAGAGCCCGGCTACGGACCAGGACCACCGTGGGGTCTTCGATGGGGTCTCCGAGGTGACGCAGGACGCCGACGAACGTGGCCCGGCCGGCACCGGTCAGCGAGTGGCCCAGCGGCTCCGGCTCCACTCCGTCGACGCGCACCTCCAGCCGGGCGAGCACCCGGGTGTCGCCGTCGTACACGCCACTGGCGCCGCCGAGACGCAGCTGCCCGTCGCTGGCGGAGATGGCCACAAGCGGCGCGCGCAGGCAGGTCACCAGGTCGTGCAGGAACGGCTGTGTGGTGCCCTGCGTGTCCATCGGTCGCTCCTTGCGGCGCCCTGGAGCGCGGGTCCGGCTGCCGAGTCTCGGGGATCCTGCCCCTTGACACCGACATGGATCGGGCAGCACCCTCTGCTGCACACGACATTGAACGTTCATATCGCCGTAACATGGCCGATTTGATCGTTCAGAACACGGCCCGCATGGTGTCACGGAACGGCAGCAAGACCAAGAGGCAGAGGCGGTGAGCGAGCGGGTGTACACGCGAGAGCAGGTCACGCTGGAAGCCGTCGCCCGGCACGCCCGGGTGTCCCGCCAGACGATCTCCAACGCTCTTAACGCCCCGCACCGGCTGGCCCCGGACACCCTTGCTCGCGCCAAGCAGGCGATCGACTCGCTGGGCTACCGGCCCAACCAGGCGGCCCGATCCCTGCGCACCAGCTCCTCCCAGCTGATCGGGTTCCGCATCGAGCCCACCCGTGACGGCATCAACGGCGCGGTGCTCGACCGGTTCCTGCACGCGCTGTGTGAGGCAGCCGACCGCCACGGCTACAACGTCCTGCTCTTCGCCGCGGCGGACGACGCCAAGGAGATCGAGGGGTACGACGACCTCCTCCGGCGGCGCGCGGTGGACGGGTTCGCTCTGGCCGGCACCCACCCGGGCGACGCCCGCACCGCCTGGCTGGCCGAGCGGGGACTGCCCTTCATCACGTTCGGCCGGCCGTGGGGGGAGCGCCGGGCCAGCCATGCCTGGGTCGACGTCGACGGGGCGGCCGGCACCGCAGCCGCGGTCGACCATCTCGTGGAGCAGGGTCACCGGCGCATCGCCTTCCTCGGGTGGCCGGCGGGCTCCGGTGTCGGAGACGACCGGCACTCTGGCTGGCTGCGCGCCGTCCGAGCGCACCAGCTGCCCACCCGTGGGCTCGCCGCCCGTGGCGAGGACGGCGTCACAACGGGCCATGCGTTGGCCACCCGGCTGTTTCAGCAGAGTTCCCCACCGACCGGCCTGGTGTGCGCGAGCGACTCCCTCGCGCTCGGCGCCATGGGCGCGGTCACCGACCGGGGGCTCGCCGCCGGCGAGGACGTGGGGGTGGTCGGGTTTGACGACACCCCGGTCGCGGTGGCCGTGTCGCCGGGGCTGAGCAGCGTCCGGCAACCCGTCGAGCAGGCGGCGGTCACGCTCGTCGAGCTGCTCGCCGAACGACTCGCCGACGCGACCGTCGCACCGGCAGAAAAGCTGATCGCTCCGGATCTGATCGTGCGACCCAGCAGCACGCGCTCCACACCTTCACTAGTCCCATCATCATGAGGAGAACAGTGCCCATGCGCACAACGAGACGAGCCGCGACCATCAGTGGAGTCCTCGCCATGTTGCTGGCCGCCGCCGGCTGCGGCGGCGGGAGCAGCTTCGACGACAAGGCGGGTGACGCCAAGCAGAAGACCGGCAAGGCCGCTCTGGAGGTGCTCATCGCCTCCAGCGGTGACCCCGAGACAGCGTTCGTCACCGACACCGCGGAGGCGTGAGCGAAGGAGTCGGGCAACACGGTGAAGGTGGTCGTCGCACAGGACCTACCGCAGCAGCTGTCGCAGGGGTTCGCCGGCGGCAACCCGCCGGACGTCTTCTACGTCGACGCGGCGCGCTTCGCCGACCTCGCCAAGGCGGGCTCGCTGGATGCGTACGCCGAAAAGATGAAGGACAACGAGGACTTCTACGAGTCGCTTCGGCAGACCTTCACCTTCGAGGGCCAGCAGTACTGCGTACCCAAGGACTTCTCCACGCTGGCCCTCGAGATCCGTGCCGACTCCTGGAAGGCGGCCGGTCTGACCGACGCGGACGTGCCTACCTCCTGGGAGGAGCTGGCCACCGTGGCGAAGACGCTGACCACCGGCAAGCAGGCCGGAATGGTGATCGGGGACACCCGCGACCGCATCGGCGCGTTCATGGTGCAGAACGGCGGCTGGCTCCTCAGCGAGGACTCCACGCAGGTCACAGCCGACGCCCCCGAGAACGTCGAGGCCGTCCAGTACGTCAAGGACCAGATCGCCGCCGGCACCTTCAAGTACCCGTCGCAGGTCGACACGGGCTGGGGCGGCGAGGCCTTCGGTACGGGCAAGGGCGCGATGACCATGGAGGGCAACTGGATCCGGGGTGCGATGAAGAATGACTATCCCGACGTCGAGTACACCGTCCACGAACTGCCCGAGGGTCCCGCAGGCAAGGGCACCTTGCTGTTCACGCAGTGCTACGGCATCGCCGCGGCGAGCGAGTTCAAGGAGCAGTCGATGTCGCTGGTCGAGGCACTGACGACGGTCGACGCACAGCTCGCGGCCGCTGACGCGTTCGGAGTCATGCCCTCACGTCAGTCCGCCAAGGACGCGTACATCGAGAAGTACCCGACGACGCGCCGTTCGTCGCGGGCGCGGACTACGGGCAGGGCCCGGTCAACGCCCCCGGCATGGAGAGCGTGCTGGCGGACTTCGACTCAGGACTGCAGCAGCTGAAGTCCCAGGACCCGGCGAAGCTGCTCGGCACGGTGCAGAGCAACGCCGAGGCGGCCCTGCAGCAGTAAGACAGCGCGCACCGTCGGGGCCGGCCGTACTCGGGCTTCCCGCTGGCCTCGACGGTCCGCCTCCATCCATCCCGAAAAGAGGGCGATCGTGTCCGCAACCACACCCGGCACCTCGCCGCTCGCTACGGGCGCCGGCGCACAGGCAGCCTCCCGGCCTCCCGAACCGGCGCCGCCGGCCGGCGGAGGCAGCTCGAGCAGAGCCGGCCAGGGCGTCGCGGGCTGGCTGTTCGTCGCGCCCGCGACCACGGTGCTGGTGCTCTTCCTCCTGCTGCCGATTCTGATGGCGTTGTGGGTGAGCCTCAGCGACTGGACCGGGCAGGGCAGCCCGTTCTCGGGCAGCGTCGGATTCGTCGGGGCGGAGAACTACCAGCGGCTCTTCCTCGAGGACGGTCTGGTGCGGCGCGACTTCATGACCAGCCTGCGCAACACGGCCTTCTACGTGGCGATCGTCGTGCCGGTCCAGACCGCCCTGGCCCTCTTCCTCGCCATGGTGCTCAACCAGAAGCTCCGTGGTCGGGGCTTCTTCCGGACGGCGTTCTACTTCCCGTCGGTCACGAGCTCGGTGGCCATCAGCCTGGTGTTCCTGTTCATCTTCACCGGCGGCGGCGCGGTGAACGCGACCCTGGGCCTGGTCGGCATCGACGGACCCGTGTGGTTCTCCGACGCGCGTGGTCTGATCCACGTCATCGGGGGTGCACTCGGTGTGTGGGACCCCGAGGCACCACCGGGCGCCCTCACCGACAGCTCGATCGGCGGTCTGACGCTCTGGGAGTGGATCTCCGGCCCGAGCGTCGCGATGTGCGCGATCATCTTCCTCGTCGTGTGGACCACCGCCGGCACCTTCATGCTGATGTTCCTCGCCGCGTTGCAGGACGTCCCGCGCGAGATCGAGGAAGCCGCGGTCATCGACGGCACCAACCGGTGGCAGCGCTTTCGGTTCGTCACCCTTCCGCAGCTCAAGCCCACGGTCTTCCTGGTGACCACCCTGGGTCTGATCGGGACCTGGCAGGTCTTCGACCAGATCTACATCATGAGCGGAGGCGGACCGGCCAAGACCACCCTGACACCGGCGTTCCTGTCCTACCTGTACTCCTTCCGCCAGAACGAGTGGGGCGTCGGAGCAGCAATGGCCTTCGTCCTGTTCGCGATCATCGTGCTGCTCACGTCGCTGCAACGGTTCGTCATGCGCGACAAGGACGCGGCCAGAGACAAGAAAGCGGTACGGCGGGCCAGCGCCAGGGCGCGCGCGGCGCAACCGTCCAGCCCGACCAGTGCTGCAGGGGGTCGATCGGCATGAGCTCGTCGACGGTCCGCCGCACAGCTGACACCGCGCCCGCACAAGGACGACCTGGCGGCTTCCCGGTCGGCAAGCTGCTGGGTTATCTGACCCTGCTGGTGTTCGCGATCATCTACATCTACCCCTTCTTCATCCAGCTGGCGACGAGCGTCAAGAGCAACTCCGACGCCACGAGCAACCCGCTGTCCTTGCTTCCCGACCCGTTCACGACCGACGCCTTCGACCGGCTCGCGCAGACCGACTTCCCCCTGTGGTTCTTCAACTCCGCCACCGTCGCGATCCTCGTCACCGCCGGCCGGGTCTTCTTCGACTCGCTCGCCGGCTACGCGCTCGCCCGCATCAAGTTCCGCGGGCGCAGTGCACTGTTCACCGCGTTGCTGGCTCTGCTCGCGGTACCGGGGGTGGTCCTTCTCATCCCGAAGTTCCTGGTTCTCAACCAGCTCGGCATGTACGACACGCATCCGGCGCTGTGGATGCCGCTCATCGCCGACGCCGCGGGGGTGTTCATCATGAAGCAGTTCTTCGAGTCGGTGAACCCGAGCATCGAGGAAGCCGCGCGCATCGATGGCGCGGGCACCTTCCGCATCTTCTGGTCCGTCGTGCTCCCGATGGCTCGACCGGCGCTGATCACCCTGACGATCCTGAGCTTCCAGGGATCATGGAACGAGCTGCCGCACTTCATCGTCGCCTCACAGGACCCGAACCTGAACACCCTGACCAAAGGCGTTGCCACACTGACCAGCGGTCAGCTGGGGGCTGGAAACCAGTTCCCGATCGCCATGGCCGCTGCCCTGCTGATGACCATCCCGGTCGCGGTCGTCTTCATCATCTTCCAGAAGCGGTTCGTGGCCGGCGCCAACGAGGGCGGTGTCAAGGGCTGACCCTGCCGGTTGGCCTCGACCGAGGGCATGCCGGTGGTCATCCGGCTGAGCCAGCCGCCGGCCGGTCCCGGCCCGGCGCCGTCCGCGCCACTCGCGCCCCTGCTGCCCCAGTTGTGTCCCGGGGTCAGAGAGGGGCCAGCCCAGCGCCGGGGTCAGAGGCGGGCGCGTGCGTGCGGGGTCAGAGCCGGGATGCGGTCATCTGGCCGAACCCAGCAGGTCCGGCTCGGCCCGCTGCTTTCAGCAGGTCCGGCTCGGCCCGGTGCTTCCAGCAGGCTGGCTGACTCCGAGACACATCCGGGGCTGGAGACGCCTGGTGTGGCGTCGTCCGCGCCACTCCCGCCCCTGCTGCCCCAGTTGTGTCCCGGGGTCAGAGTTGTGGGCGGGCGAAAAGCGTTTCCGCGGAAACGTTTCCGGACTGTTTGGCCCTGCTTGGGCAGGCGGGTTCCCGGGGTCAGAGCGGGGCGACCCAGCGCCGGGCTGGAGCGGGCGGCGCAGCAGTGGGCTACAGGCGGGCGACGAAGCGCCGGCCGTGCAGGGCCTCGGCGACCAGCCCGACGGCCCGGGAGG
>JACCUZ010000057.1 GCA_013698395.1 Sporichthyaceae bacterium | reverse complement strand
GACGATGACGACATCGGGATTCCTCAGCGCGACCTCGCGCAGCACCCCTTCGGCGTCCTCGGCTGTCGCCACCACCTCGCAGCCGGCGTCGCTGAGCAGGCGGGCGAGGCCTTCCCGGATGAGCATGGAGTCGTCCGCGACCACGACCTTCATCGAGTCATCTCACCACCAGTACCGGATCCGACCGGGACGACCGCGGTGAGCCGAGTTCCGGCAACGGGTTGGTCGGAGACGACCATGGTCCCACCGAGGGCCTCAACCCGGTCGGCCAGTCCTCGCAGGCCCGAGCCGCGCGGATCGGCCCCTCCGACCCCGTCGTCGAGCACCGTGACCACCACCTCGTCCGCATCGTCGCGAAGCTCCATCGACACTTCCATCGACGCCGAGGTCGCCTCCGCATGTTTGGCGACGTTGGCCAGCGCCTCCGAGCAGATGAAGAAGATCGCTGACTCGACAGCCGGCGGAAGGCGGCCGACGCGCACCGCCACGGTGACAGGAACGGTCGCTCGCGCCGCCAGGAGCGGAAGGGCGGCGCGCAGGCCGCCGGCGCCCAGAGCAGCCGGCCGGACCCCCTGGGCGAACTCCCGTAGGTCCGCCCGCGCACCACTCACCTCCGCCCGGACCCCGCGCAGCTCCACACTCTCTGCTCCGACCTCGGCGACCTCCCTCTCGAACGCGTCGAGCAACCGGTCAATCCGCTGGAGTCGCTGTTCCGCTCCGGACGCGAGCTCGAGCTCCAGCCGCCGCCGCTGAGTGTCTGCGGCTTCCACGATGCGCCGGCGCGACGCCGCCAGCTCCGCCACTCGCTCCCGCACCTCCGCCTGCATCCCGGCGTTGGCGACAGCGAGCCGCGCGGCCGAGGCCACGCCGTCGACGAGAGCAGGGTCGTCGAGAGCTACCGCGTCGTGGACGAGCAGCGCCAGGGGCTGCCCGTGGTCGTCGATCCGGGTTACCGCCCGACGTTCGTCTCCAACCGGTACGTCGAGAGGCCGGCCTGCGTCGTCGACGTACCGGCCCTGCTCGGGGATCCAGAAGCCGACGTCCAGAGACGGGTCTCCGAGAGCCCGTTGCAGCTGTCCGCGCAGGCCCTCGGTGCCCGCCCGGCGTCCGAGCACGGTGACCAGGTCCGCGACGGTCGCGTCGCTCCACCTGCCCCAGAGCAGGTCCGCGACGAGAACAACCGCGACGAGGCAGACGACGGCGTCGTACGTCAGCAGGACCGCCAGGTCCGCGTCCCACCCGAGCAGCCGGTTCGCGCTGCTCAGAGCCAGGACACCCGCGAAGGCGAGCGCCGCTCCCAGCGCGGGACCGCCGGCCTTGCGGGCCGGTCCGGACGTCCGGGTGAACACGTCCACGGCGGCGATGGCCACGAACAGTGCCAGTCCTAGCGTCACCCAGCTGTTGGCCGCCACCAGGTCGAACAGCGAGACGGCGTACGCCACCGCCACGGTGCCGACGGCGATGGGTCGGCGCAACCTGCCGGTCGGGTAGGAGATGTGCAGGTGGACCAGCGGCCCCCGGTGGAGGAAGACGGCCGCACCCACAAGGCTGCCGGCGAACCAGCAGATCCCCGTACCCGCCATGATCAGGCCCGTACGGCTCTTGGGCCGGAGCTTCCAGAGGATCCCTCCACCGGCGAGCAGCGCGGTGCCGACCGCCGCGTCGGCGAGGGCCAGGGGGAGTGCAGCAGCCATGGCCGCTCAGGCGGTCATCGCGTCGAGGGCGAGCCCGGACAGGTCGTTCTTCGGGATGAAACCGCGAGCACCGCTTGCTGCGAGGCGCCGCCGGAACGCCGACGCGTCGCGGCTCGACGTCAGCACGACTGCAGGGCGGCCCGGGTCCCGCTCGGTCAGCCGCTCGCAGACAGCGAACCCATCGAGATCGGGCAGCGCCACGTCGAGCAGGACGACGTCGGGGTCGAGCGCGTCGACGGCAGGAAGGGCGGACTGGCCGTCCGCTGCCTCGCCGACCACGTCGTACCCCTCCGCCTCGAGCAGGGCTCGCGCGAAGGACCGGAAGCCGGCGTGGTCGTCGACGATCAGCAGCGTGACACCCACCTGTTCATGCTGGCAGCAGGAACAGGTCCGCGCATCAGGGTCGTCCCTGACGCGCGGACCCGTTCTCGTCCCGCTGCTGGGTTTGCTACTCGACCTTCACCCACGGGTGGGAGGTGAATACGACCGCGTACGGGCCGCAGTCCACGCATCCGCCTGAGCTCATGTCGCTGAACCTGAGCCGGTCGCCCTTCCGCTCCCAGTTCGCGACGAGAGTGTCCTCGCTGGTGACGATCTCGACCCGGTCCCGGAAGACCGTGTAGGTCCCCCTGAAGGCGAGGTCGCCGTCCGGCTCGGTCGCGGTGACGATGCCGTCCTGATAGGTCTGCGTGAAGGTCCCCACCGGCCCGTTCAGTCCCTGCGAGCTCCAGTCGGCCTTGGTCAGAGTCGTCTGGAACGTGCCGTCAAGCCCCGATGCGGCCGGGTCCGCCGCGCGCTGCTTGAGCACCCAGGGATGCGTGGTCCAGACGGTGGCGTCGCCGCACGCGCCGTTCTGCATGTCGCTGAGGGTCAGCGCCTTGCCGTCGAAGGACCAGAGCGCCGTCAAGGTGTTGCCCGAGCTGGACTCGGTCAGCTCGAACCGGTCCCGGAACACCCGGTAGGTGCCGAACCAGCCGAGCTCGCGGGCTTGATCTCCGCGCTGCTCGTATTGCTGCACCTCACCGTTGCGCAGCTGCAGCTCGAAGGGCCCTCCCGGGTTCCCCTCGTCACCTGGGCATCTCCGGGACTCGTCGTCTGTCAAGGTCATCTCGTACGTGCCGTCCGGGATGGCATCCGACGACGACCGGGTGCTGCCACTCGGCTGGCCGGAGCAGGTTGCAGAGTCTGGACCGGCTCCCACCTCGGCTTTGAGCGCAAGGATCGTGTCGATGGTCGCCTTGGTCTGCGGGTCGGCGTTGAGCTCGTCGTACACCGGCTGCACCGCCGATTCGAGCGAGCGTAGGTTCTCGTCGGTGGCGACGGGGAAGCGCATGCCGGCCTGGCACAGCTCGGGCACCGCCTCCTCGTCCTCGGACCGCGAAGCCTCGAGCGCCCCTTGCACGGACTCGTCGACAGCGCGCCGCAGAGCCTTCCGCTGCTCAGACGAGAGCGAGTCGAAGACCTTCTTGCCTGCGAACAGGACCAAAGGCCTGGGCCAGAGGTTGACGTTGGCCGTCACAAACTTGGCCGCCAACTCGTAGTGGTTTGCCCAGATGGAGGAGAGTTGCTGCTCGTAGCCGTCGAGGCCGTCGAGCTGCCTTGCCCCCGAGGGCATGGGTCGCGTCGTTGCGCCGAGCGCCGCGAGAGTCTGCTCTGCTACGCCGGAGTCCTGCATGCCAATGACGGCACCGGCAAAGTCCTCGGGGGTGGCGAACGGCTTGGACACACCCAAGACCTTGCGCATCGGTCCCGGCAGCACGCCGACACCGACCACGCCCAGTGCGTCGAGGTCGTCGGTCATCCTGGCGGGGATTCCCTCGTCGAACACCCGCGCCTGGAGTGCATGGCTGTCGATGAGCATCGGCGCGACAAGTGCCTGGAAGCTCGTCACCCCGGCCCGGTCGAACGCCCGGGCGCCCACCCATGCCATGTCGGCCTTGCCCATGCTGACGTCCTCGATCGTCCCTGTCTCATAGCCGGGCTCGCCCAATCGCCAGGCATCCTTGAACTCGATCCGCAGCGAGCCCTTCGAGAGTCGGCCGACCTGCTCGGCCCACGCCACTAGCTGGTCGGGGGGTTCTCCATCGTTCGGCTGGGCGAACGTCAGCACGCGCACGTCCTTCGTCGCGTTGCCGCCGGCCCGGTCGCCCGCCTGGGCGTTGCAGCCCGTGACGACAACCGCCAAGCCGAGCACTGCCGCTGTCATCGTCCCGTGAGCAGTTCTGTTCCCTCGCATAGCGCACCTCCTGTCGGGTGCAACCGACGCTAGGAACGTTCAGCGACTGCCACATCGGGGCGCTCCCCTGACCCTGCTGGTCCAGGATCAGGGACAGCCCTCTCCCGCGGCAATGGCCGAAACACAGACAGTTCACTCGTGCGTGGGGACACTCGAGACGTGCCAGTTCGGCTGATGGTCTGCGTGGCGGGCCTGGTGCTGAGCGCCTACTCGCTGGCGGTCGCCCATGAGGCAGCGGGTTTCTCGTTCGCCGGAACCAGCCCGGGAGGTGCGGCAGCTCTGCTCGGCGCGGGCTGGGCCCTGGTGGGTTGCGGTCTCCTGCACTGGAGCAAACGGCCGGGCAACCACCTGGGTCTCCTCCTCGTCTGCACGGGGGGCGCGTGGCTACTTGCGGAGTGGGACAGCCCGGCTGTCGCATCGTCGCTCGTCTTCTCGGTCGGACTGGTGACGTACGCCGCGTGCCCGGCGTTCGTCGCACATGTGGCACTGGCCTATCCGGCCGGCGGGCTGAGCTCGTGGCTGGACCGCGTGGTGGTGGTCGCGGGCTACGTCACGGCTGTCGGCCTGGTGGGTCTGGCGCCAGCGCTCTTCTACGGTCCCGTAGCCCAGGGCTGCTCCGGCTGCACCGAGAATCTGTGGCTGGTCTCCGACCGTCCGGACCTGCTGACCCGGTTCAACCGCATCGGCGTCCAGGCGGGCCTCGCGTGGTCGGCGGTGGCGATCTTCACGGTGGCCTGGCGGTTGGCGCGGTCGAGCCTGGCCGGGCGCCGCGTCAGAGGGTGGGTCTCCCTCACCGCTTCGGCCTACCTGGCCGCGGTGGTGGCGTCGTACGCCTCGAGCCTCGAGCGAGGGTTTCTCGGCAGCACGGAGCTGGACCAGACGCTCTGGTTGGCCCAAGCCACGGCCTTGGTAGCGCTCGCCGGGGCCGTCGCCTGGGGCCTGCTCCGGGCCCGCCGGACCCAGCGGTCGCTGGCGCGAATCGTCGTCGACCTCGATCGCGCCGCACCGCCGGGACGGCTGCGAGACGCACTGGCCGGTCTCCTCGGTGACCCGACGCTCGAGGTCGCCTACCCCGTCGGCGACGGGCGCCATGTCGACGCGACCGCGCAGCCCGTGGCACTTCCGCCATCCAACGGTCGCGCGGCGACGACGCTTCGGTTCGGTGGTCCTGACGTCGCCGTGCTCGTGCACCGCGCAGGACTGCTCGACAACCCCGACGTCGTGGAAGAGCTGGCATCTGCGGCTCGGCTGGGCCTGGAGAACGAGCGCCTCCAGGCCGAGGCCCTGGTCCAGCTGGCGGACCTGCGCGCGTCGGGCGTGCGGATCGTCGAGGCAGGGGACGAGGAGCGTCGCCGGCTCGAGCGGGACCTGCACGACGGGGCTCAGCAGCGGCTGGTCGGACTGTCGCTGGCGCTGCGGCTCCTACGATCGAGACAGCAGGGCGACCACGATGCGCTCATGGCCGCCGAGGCCGAGCTGCGCGGGGCCATCACCGACCTTCGCGCGCTCGCCCGTGGCATCTACCCCGTCGTCCTGCGGGACGAGGGGCTCGCTGCGGCTCTGGGGGCGCTCAGCGAGACCAGCCAGCTGCGCGTGATCGACGCGCCTTCGCAGCGGTTCCCGGATGTGGTCGAGACGACCGCCTACCAGGTGGTTGCGACGGTTGCGGCAGCGGGGCCGGCCACGGTGACCGTGGCAGGTATCGACGACTCGCTGGTCGTGCACGTGGAGGTCCAGGCGGAGCTGGCCGGCCTGGGCGACGTCGAGGACCGGGTCGGCGCGCTTGAGGGGCGCCTGGTGGTGGCCGGCTCCGACGACACCACGTGTATCGATCTGGTCCTCCCGGCCGTGGCCGGCTGAGTCGGAGGCTGGGGCGACACGCCGGACGGCGGGCCGACGTACGCCCGCGTTGGGGTCCTGACCTGCAGCGTTGCGTCGCGTGGCGAAGAACGGTGTCGATCATGGCGAACCCCTTGCACATGTGGTGGTCGAGAGGCATGCTTACCCCTACATCTTGTGAATGACAGCCGTGTAGTTATCCACATGTCACTCACAGGATGTGCCCAGAAATCTGCCAGTCGTGCACACGCGGTGCACAGGCCGGCCCACAGGAAGCCGCGTGGAGGAACCCGTGCACTGCCCGTTCTGCCGCCACGGTGACAGCCGAGTCGTCGACAGTCGCGCGTCGGACGCCGGCACGACGATCCGCCGCCGCCGCCAGTGTGCCCGCGAGGCGTGTGGCAAGCGGTTCACGACCGTGGAGACCACCAGCCTCACCGTGATCAAGCGCTCCGGGGCCAGTGAGCCGTTCAGCCGCGACAAGGTCCTCGCCGGCGTCCGGAAGGCGTGCCAGGGTCGCCCGGTCAGCGAGGACGAGCTCGCGCTGCTCGCCCAGCGGGTCGACGAGGCGGTCCGCGCCAGCGGCGTGGCCGAGATCGAGGCCCACGAGGTCGGCATGGCGGTCCTCACGCCGCTACGCGAGCTCGACGAGGTCGCCTACCTGCGGTTCGCATCGGTCTACCGGGCGTTCGACGGGCTGGCCGACTTCGAGGCCGAGATCGCCCTGCTTCGCGCGGAGCGGCAGCTGTCCGCCAGTTACGACGAGAGCCCCTAGAGCAGTACGGCGGCAACCCGCGCCGGAGCACGTCCGCGGCGGAGTTTCTGTCGGTACCTATGTGTTGACTCAGATGATGGATCCAGGAGGAGCAGGGATGACGGAGACGTCGCAGGGCAAGCCCCAGGTCGTCCGCCAGAACAACGGCGGTCGCACCAAGGGTCTGACGATCGATCGGATCTACACCACCCCCGGGGTCCATCCCTACGACGAGGTGACGTGGGAGCGGCGCGACGTCGTCCAGCAGAACTGGAAGACGGGCGAGACCATCTTCGAGCAGCGCGGGGTGGAGTTCCCCGACTTCTGGTCGGTGAACGCCTCCACGATCGTCACGACGAAGTACTTCCGCGGCGCCCTCGGCACCGAGGTCCGCGAGACCAGCCTCAAGCAGCTCATCGACCGCGTGGTGCTGACGTACGCGCGAGCCGGCAAGGAGCACGGCTACTTCGCGACCGAAGCCGACGCCGAGATCTTCGAGCACGAGCTCACCTGGGCGCTGCTGCACCAGGTCTTCTCGTTCAACTCGCCCGTGTGGTTCAACGTTGGAACGTCCTCGCCGCAGCAGGTCTCGGCCTGCCAGCCCTACGACGCACTTGTCTCGACCCCTGCTGGCCTGGTTCCGATCGGTGAGCTCGTCGAGCGTGGTGCGGTCGGAGAGAAGGTGTTCGACGCCCACGGCGTGACGCGGATCGTCGCCGTCAAGAGCAATGGCATCAAGGACGTGCTTCGCATGCGGACCACGGCTGGTCGCCTGCTCGACGTGACCGCGGATCACCTGGTGTGGAAGGCGAACGGCGACGTCGACGGTGACTTCGTCGAAGCGGGTTCGCTCGAGTTGGGTGACCATCTGCTCTACGTCGTCCCAGAGGTCGGTGGTGCTGACCGCTCGATCGATGCGATCGAGTCCATCGGGCTTCGCGGCGAGATGGAGGTCTACGACATCCAGACCGAGTCAGGTGAGTACCTCTCAGGCAACCTGCGGGTGCACAACTGCTTCATCCTCGCGGTCGACGACACGATGGACTCGATCCTGAACTGGTACCGGGAGGAAGGCCTGATCTTCAAGGGTGGCTCCGGAGCCGGCCTAAACCTCTCCCGCATCCGGTCGTCAAAGGAGCTGCTGTCCTCCGGCGGCACGGCGTCGGGTCCGGTGTCGTTCATGCGTGGCGCGGACGCCTCAGCCGGAACCATCAAGTCCGGCGGGGCCACCCGGCGGGCGGCGAAGATGGTCGTCCTCGACGTCGACCACCCCGACATCGAGGAGTTCGTCCTCACGAAGGCGCGCGAGGAGAACAAGATCCGGGCGCTGCGTGACGCCGGCTTCGACATGGACCTGGGCGGCAAGGACATCACGTCCGTGCAGTACCAGAACGCCAACAACTCCGTACGTGTCACCGACGAGTTCATGCGTGCGGTGGAGCAGGGCACGTCGTTCGGCCTGAAGGCGCGTGCCACCGGCGAGGTCATCGAGGAGATCGACGCGCGCGAGCTGTGGCGCAAGATCGCGGTGGCGTCATGGGAGTGCGCCGACCCGGGCATCCAGTACGACGACACCATCAACGACTGGCACACCAACCCGGAGACCGGGCGGATCACCGCAAGTAACCCATGCTTTCCTGCCGACCAGCGGGTTGTCACCGACAAGGGGCTCATTCCTATCGGTGAGCTCGTAGCGCGCGCGGCTACCGGCGAGGCGTTCGACGTGTACACCAACGACGTGACGTCGGAAGAGGACGCTGTATCGAGGGTGATCGCTACGCGACCGGTGCGCTATATGGTCACGGGGACCAATCAGGTGCTCGAACTGCGTTTCTCGGACGGCTCACGCATTCGTTGTACGCCCAACCACCGCCTTTGGACGCGGAACCGGGGATGGGTCCACGCGGAGGAGATCGAGCCGGCCGATGAGGTCGTACGGTCTTTCGAATATGCAGGACGGTCCCTGGCGACTCCGGCGCTTCCCGTCGAATCAGCGGCGGTGGCTCGACGGGCCGCAAAACTGTCGCTTCCGGTCAAGTGGGACGAGGAGCTCGCGCACTATCTGGGCTGGATCACCGGCGACGGTTGTTTGACGGCGAGCACCGCCACGACTGTCTACGGAAACGAGCAGGACCAGCGTGAGGTGCTGCCTAGGCATGCAAGATTGCTTCAGGCATGGACCGGCCTCGCGGCCAAGCCGAGCCGTCAAGCCAACGGCACCCTCCAGCTGCGGTCGTCGAAGAGCGACGTACTGGCCTTTCTCCGCGGTCTCGGTGTCACGACCCACAGAGCTTCGGGGAAGCGGCTGCCTGCATCCGTGTTCGAGGCGCCTGAAGATGCTCTGATCGCCTTTCTTCAAGGCCTCTACGACGCAGACGGCTGCGTCGTCAATCAGGTAGACAAGGGGAACCGCTACGTAGGTCTGGGCAGTCGCTCCGAAGAACTGCTTCTCGATGTTCAAGAGACGTTGGCATCGCTGGGTATCGCAAGCCGCATCTATCAAACAGGGACGAAGTCGGCGTCCTTTCAGTACACGCGAAAGGATGGCAGCCAGGCCGTATACGGGTCTGACGGCCCTTCATTCGATCTACGCATCACGGGGCGGTCGCTACGGGAGTTTGCTGCTCAGATCGGCTTCACGCTGGACGCCAAGCAGATCAAGCTCACGAGGGTCATCGATCAGCACGCCTACTACGTCACTGACGAAACCGTTCGGCTCGTGTCTCGGCGGTCTCAGGGGTTCGAAACGACCTACAACCTGACCGAGCCGCGCAACCACTCATACATCGTGAATGGCACTGTGGTGGCCAACTGCAGTGAGTACATGTCGCTGGACAACTCGTCGTGCAACCTCGCGTCGCTGAACCTGCTGAAGTTCCTGCGCGACGACGACACGTTCGATGCCACGACGTTCGCCAAGGTGGTCGAACTGGTCATCACCGCGATGGACATCTCGATCTGCTTCGCCGATTTTCCGACCGAGGCGATCGGCGACACCACCCGCAAGTACCGCCAGCTCGGCATCGGCTACGCCAACCTCGGCGCGCTGCTGATGGCGACCGGTCACGGTTACGACTCGCCCGGCGGTCGATCTCTCGCCGCCTCGATCACGTCACTCATGACCGGTACGTCGTACAAGCGCTCTGCCGAGCTGGCCGGAATCGTCGGACCGTACGAGGGCTACGCCCGCAACTCCGACGCCCACAAGCGGGTCATGCGCAAGCACGCAGCGGCCAACGACGCGATCCGGTCGGTCGACACGATGGGCAAGGACGTCCAACGTGAAGCAAGCAAGGCCTGGGACGCGGTGCTCAAGGTTGGCGAGAAGAACGGCTACCGCAACGCGCAGGCCAGTGTGCTCGCGCCCACGGGGTGCTTGACCGGCGACACCCTGGTCACCACTGACCGCGGGCTCATGCGGCTTTCTGAGCTCGGTGACGTGTGGGGCGAAAAGTGGCAGGACGCCGGCTTCGCGGTGGCGACCGACGAGGGCCCCAAGACCGCGACGAAGTTCTTCGTTAACGGCGAGGAGCCGACGCGGAACGTCGTCACCAAGGGTGGTTACCGCATCCAGGGCACCCTTGCGCACCGCATCAAGGTGGTGGACCCGCAGACTGGTGGGTGGGTCTGGAAGCGCATGGCCGAAGTGGCGCCCGATGACATCGTCCCGATCCAGATGGGCGGGCTTGTCGGCGAGCCCCGTCGCGTCCCGCTGCCCGTGCTGGATCAGGCCTACTACGCCGGTGACCGGCGCCTGTTCGTGCCGGACGCCGTCGATGCCGACCTCGCCGAGCTGGCCGGCTACTTCATGGGTGACGGCAGCCTGCACGCCAAGGGCATCCGTCTCTGCGTCGCTGACACTGACAGGGACGTGGTCGAGCGGATTCGGATCCTGTCAAAGGGCCTGTTCGGCCTCGAGCCGGTGGTGACGGCACAGCAGGGCTACCAGGAAGTCGTCCTGCAGTCGGTGCGGCTTGCGCGGTGGTGGCAGGCGGCCGGCTTCGCCAAGGACCTTCCTGGTGTCGACCACTCTGGCAAGGGCTGGACTCCGCGTGTGCCGTCGGCTATCCGGGAGAGCAATGACCTGACCGTGTACGCCGCGTTCGTGCGGGGCCTGTTCGAGGCTGACGGGACAGTGCTGGACAAGGTGCCCAGTTTCACCACATCGTCGGAGGTCTTCGCGGAGGATGTCCGGTCGCTGTTGCTGACGTTGGGCCTGGCGACCACGACACGGAGCGGCCGAGGTGGATGGGGCGGCACGACGTATCAAGTGCGACTGCGCAACCTCGAGCACGCCATGGTCTTCGATGAGTGGATCGGCTTCATGGGAAGCCGCAAGAATGCTCTTCTCCCCGAGCTAGAACCGGCGCAGTCGGGGAACCGTGACCTCGTCATCCTACCGGAAGCGCTCTGGCTCGAGATTGCGCCAGCAGGGCATGAGCTGCACCGGCTGATCAGGCAGGGGGCACGGCGAGGTGGCGTCAGCCGTACGCTCGCCAAGCGCCTGCACGCCATCTCACCCGACCCTCGGTTGGCGTTGGCGCTGGGTTACCTATTCGAGCGCGTGGCGGCCAACGAGGACGGCGGGGTTCAGCCGACGTACGACCTATCGGTGCCGGAGAACGTCACCTATGTTGCGAACGGCTTCGTCAGCCACAACACCATCGGCTTCATGATGGACTGCGACACGACCGGGATCGAGCCTGACTTCTCCTTGGTGAAGTTCAAGAAGCTCGTCGGTGGTGGGTCAATGCAGATCGTCAACCTCACGATCCCGCGGGCGCTGCGGCGCATGGGCTACTCCGAGGAGACGATCGAGGCGATCGTCGAGTACATCGCGGAGCACGGCCACGTCATCGACGCGCCGGGTCTGCGGCAGGAGCACTACGAGGTGTTCGACTGCGCGATGGGTGAGCGTTCCATCGCGCCGATGGGACACGTCCGGATGATGGCCGCGGTGCAGCCGTTCCTGTCCGGTGCGATCTCCAAGACCGTCAACCTGCCTGAGACGGCGACTGTCGAGGAGATCGAGGACGTCCACTTCCAGGGCTGGAAGCTCGGCCTCAAGGCGCTCGCGGTCTACCGGGACAACTGCAAGGTGGGGCAGCCGCTCTCGGACGCCAAGGCCAAGTCTGCTCCGGCCGACGACGCGAAGGCTCCGGAGACCGTCGTGGAGTATCGCCCGACCCGTAAGCGGTTGCCGAAGAAGCGTCCGGCGCAGATGACGTCGTTCGCGGTCGGCGGTGCCGAGGGCTACATGACGGCCTCGTCCTACCCCGACGACGGCCTCGGCGAGATCTTCCTCAAGATGTCGAAGCAGGGTTCAACGCTGGCCGGGGTCATGGACGCGTTCTCGATCGCGATCTCGATCGGCCTGCAGTACGGCGTACCGCTGGAGACGTTCGTCTCGAAGTTCGTCAACATGCGCTTCGAGCCGGCCGGTCTCACCGACGACCCGGACGTCCGGATGGCGCAGTCGATCATGGACTACGTGTTCCGCCGGCTGGCGCTGGACCACCTCGACTTCGACACCCGTTCCGCCTACGGCATCTACACGGCGGAGGAGCGGGCCCGTCAGCTCGAGACCGGGTCCTACCTGGCGGACGAGTCCGACGAGGAGGTCGAGGAGGAGCTCGAGACGTTGGCGCAGTCGGCGCCGGTCTCGAAGGCACCGACGGGCAAGGGCGTTTCCGCGGAAACGTTTCCGGCGGTTCGCGAGGCGCCGGCCGAGACGCATTCGTCGGCCGAGCTGCTCGAAGTGATCACCGGCCAGGTGTCCGACGCCCCGTTGTGCATGACCTGCGGGATCAAGATGCGCCCGGCGGGGTCCTGCTACGTCTGCGAGGGCTGCGGCAGCACCAGCGGCTGCAGCTGAGGGCAAACAGGCCAAACAGCGCAAATCCGACGGCGCACGTCAGCCCGCCCTTGACGCTTCCCTCCAGCCGGCAGGACGCTGACGGGGGTTGGGGCTGCAAGCCTGGAGGAGGCTGCCATGACGCAACAGATTGACGACCGAGCCGGCGCTCTCCGAGCCGTCATGCGCGGTGACGTACTCGTCCCAGGCGACGGTGACTATGACGTCGCCCGCCGGGTGTGGAACGCCGAGATCGACCGGAAGCCGGCGGTGATCGCCCGGTGCCTGTCGGCCGCGGACGTCGCAGCCGCGGTGACGTACGCCGTGGAACGCGGGCTGGAGATCGCGGTGCGCGGGGGCGCGCACTCGCTGTCCGGCTACTCAGTGGTCGACGACGGCCTGATGATCGAGCTCAGCGGCATGAACACGGTCGTCGTGGACCCAGAGGCCCGACGTGCCCGCGTCGGCGGAGGCGCGCTACTCGGCGATGCCATCGCGGCCGCGCAGGAGCACGGCCTCGCCTACCCGGTGGGGGCCGTCAGCGACACCGGTGTCGGTGGGTTGACGCTCGGCGGCGGGATGGGCTGGCTCACGCGCAAGCATGGGCTGAGCATCGACAACCTCGTGTCGGCCCAGGTCGTGACCGCGGACGGACTCATCCGGCGCGCGGCTGAGGACGAGAACGCCGACCTGTTCTGGGCGATCCGCGGCGGCGGCGGGAACTTCGGGGTCGTGACCGAGTTCGAGTTCGCGTTGCACCCGGTCGGCCCGATAATCCAGGTCGGCCTGCTCTTCTGGGGTCTCGACCAGGGTCAGGAGTTCCTGCGCGTGACCCGCGACGTCGTCGGCTCACTACCGCCCAATGTCAACGTCATCTTCGGTGGCGTCAACGCGCCACCTGCCCCTTTCGTCCCGGTCGAGCATCAGCTGCAGCCTGGCTACATCGCGCTGGTTGCTGGCTTCGGTTCGCCGGAGGAGCACGACGATGTCGTCGCCCGGCTCGGCGGGAGCGTGCCGCCGCTGTGGCAGTTCACGACGCCCATGCCTTACCTCGCCTTGCAGCAGATGCTCGATGAGGCGAATGCCTGGGGCCAGTACGGCTACGACAAGGCCGCCTACTTCGACGAGCTCACCGACGAGGTCATCGACGTCCTCACGGACTACATCCCGCGCAAGGGGTCGCCCTCGTCCGTCGTGCTGTTCTACCGGCTTGACGGCGCCTACTCACAGATCCCTGAGGACGCGACGGCGTTCAGCGGTGCGCGATCTCCCGGGTACGCCGCGTTCATCATCGCGCTGTGCCCGACGGCCGAGATGCTGCCGGCCGAGCGCCAGTGGGTCCGCGACTTCTACTCCGCACTCACGTCGCACATGGTGTCGCGCACGTACGTCAACTCCATCATCGACGAGGCCGACGACCAGGTGCGTTCGGCGTACGGGGCGGAGAAGTACGACCGGTTGGCGCAGATCAAGCAGCGCTACGACCCGACCAACGTCTTCCACCGCAACGCGAACGTCAAGCCGGCCGCGGCGCCGTCACAGCAGCGCTCGAGGGAGGACGCGGCACACTGAGGCGGTGACCCCCGCCGAGATCACGCTCCGAACGACACGTACCGGCTGTTCGTGGACATGGGCCGGGCGCCGTCGGCGGAGGAGGTCGCCGCCGCTGCGGGCCTGACCGTCGGGGAGGTCATCGACGGCTGGCGGCGCCTGCACGAGCAGCATGCCCTCGTCCTGAACGCGTCGGCGACCGAGATCCGGATGGCCAACCCGTTCTCCGCGGCGCCGACCGCCTATCGGGTGCGGGCGGCCGGGCGGTGGTGGTACGCGAACTGTGCCTGGGACGCGTTCGGCATCTGTGCCGCGCTCCAGACGGACGGCCGGATCGAGGCGTCGTGCCCAGACTGCCTGGACCCCATCTCTGTCGACGTCCGTCAACAGCGGCCGGACGACACGTCGCTGGTCTTCCACTGTCTCGTCCCCGCGGCTCGCTGGTGGGACGACATCGTCTTCACCTGAAGCACGATGAACCTCTTCCGGTCGGAGGAGCACATCGCGCGTGGCTCGGTATGCGCGAGCCGGGCGCGACGATCTCGGT
>JACCUZ010000325.1 GCA_013698395.1 Sporichthyaceae bacterium | reverse complement strand
GCCGGGCTGATGTGCCTCTGGCGGGGAGACGACCGGCCGCACCCACAGGCGCTGCGAGCTGACCCGCGGATCCACGACGTCGCCGGTCCGGCCTGCGTGATCTCTCTGGCCATGGCCTCGCCGAAGGCTCGACCGATCGCCGACGACCCTGCGGTGGTGCACGCTCGCCGCAACGCGCTGCGTGACGGCCGGCCCTGCTCCGTGACGTTGCTCACCGACGACCCGGTCTCGATCGCAGGAGCGCTCACTGTTGCCCGCACCGGGCAGCCGGGCGAGGTGGCCGCCCTCAACGACGACCCCTTCGCGAGGCTGTGGGAGTCGCGTCTGCTGAGGACCGCAGCTGGCGTGCTCGGCGCCCTGGTGCGCCCCACCGGTCCGTCACTGGAACGCTACGGCGGCCAACCGTGGCCATCCGACCGGTTCTAGGAGCACCGATGCGTGATTTTCTCCGTGCCGTCCCACCTGGCGGGCTCGGCCGTGACGGGCGGAGTCCCCTGTGACGGCTCTGGACGTTCCCGACCCCGTACGGCGGTCGGCCGCGGAGCTGGCCGACCTGCAGAGGGACCTGCGCGCCCGCGTGGACGGGGAGGTGCGCTTCGACGCCGGATCCAGAGCGGCCTACTCCACGGACTCGTCCAACTACCGGCAGCCTCCGATCGCGGTGGTGGTCCCCCGCTCGGTGGACGCGGTGGTGTCAGTCGTCGTGGTGTGCCGTGAGCACGGCGCGCCCCTGCTCTCACGTGGCGGTGGCACCAGTCTGGCCGGCCAGACGACCAACGCCGCTGTCGTTGTCGACTGGACCAAGCACTGCAACCGGCTGCTGTCCGTCGACGAGGCGGCGCGGACGTGCGTGGTCGAGCCCGGCATCGCCCTAGACGACCTGAACGAACAGCTCGCCGGTCGCGGGCTCATGTTCGGTCCACGGCCCTCGACCCATCCCAGCTGCACGGTCGGGGGGATGATCGGCAACAACTCCTGCGGGGCGACCGCCCAGGCCTACGGCAAGACGGTCGACAACGTCCGCCGGCTCGAGGTGCTGACCTATGACGGGCTGCGGATGTGGGTCGGCCCGACCGGGCAGGACGAGTACGACGGGATAGTGGCTCAGCCGGGTCGTCGGGCCGACATCTACCGTCAGCTCACAGAGCTGCGCGACGCACACCTGGGCGACATCCGCACGCGCTATCCAGACATCCCGCGCCGTGTGTCCGGCTACAACCTCGACTCGCTGCTGCCGGAACGCGGCTTCGACGTGGCCCGGGCGCTGGTCGGCAGCGAGGGGACCCTGGTCACCGTCTTGCACGCGGAGCTGGATCTCGTCCCGTTGGCGATGAACAAGGCGCTGGTCGTGCTGGGCTATCCGGACATCGCAGCGGCCGGCGACGCCGTGCCGCAGGTCCTGCGTCACGAACCATGGCAGCTCGAGGGCATCGACGACGTCCTGATCGGCCTGGAGAAGGCGGACCACGACGAGCAGGAGACCATTGCCGGCCTGCCGTCGGGTGGCGGCTGGCTGCTGGTGCAGTTCATCGGTGACACGATGGAGGAGTCGGAGGCCCGCGCTCGCGGACTCGTCGACGACGTGCACGGCTCGGAGGCTCCGCCTCACGTCAAGCTGCTGACAGACGAGGCCAAGGAGGACTGTCTCGGCGCGGTGCGTGAGGCGGGTCTGGGCGCTACCGCGCATCCTTCGGCCAAGCACGACACCTGGGAGGGGTGGGAGGACTCCGCGGTCCCGCCGGAACGGCTGGGCGACTACCTGCGCGACCTTCGCACGCTCTTCGACGAGTTCGGGTACAGCGAGACGACCTCGCTCTACGGACACTTCGGGCAGGGCTGCGTGCACGCCCGCATCCCCTTCGAGCTGCGGACCGCCGACGGGATCGCAAGGTACCGCCGCTTCGTCGAGCGAGCGGCGCGGCTCGTCGTGTCCTACGGCGGGTCGCTGTCCGGTGAGCACGGCGACGGTCAGTCGCGAGGCGAGCTCCTGGCCACGATGTACGGCAAGGAGGTGGTTCGCGCCTTCGAGCGGCTGAAGCGGATCTTCGACCCGGCCAACTCGATGAACCCTGGCAAGATCGTCTCGCCGTTCGCGCTGGACAGCAACCTCAAGCTCGGCATCGACTACCAACCGTGGGAGCCCCGCACGCACTTCGCTTTCCCGAAGGACGAGAACCGGTTCAGCCGTGCCGCGTCGCGCTGCGTCGGCGTGGGGAACTGCCGAAGTTCCGGAGGGGACGGGCAGGTGATGTGCCCCAGCTATCAGGTGACCCGCGAGGAGACCCACTCCACGCGGGGCCGCGCCCGGTTGCTGTTCGAGATGATCCGTGGCGAGGTGATCACCGACGGCTGGCGATCCACCGAGGTCCGCGACGCCCTCGACTTGTGCCTGTCCTGCAAGGGCTGTCGCAGCGACTGCCCGGTCGAGGTGGACATGGCCACGTACAAGGCGGAGTTCCTCTCCCACCACTACGCCGGCCG
>JACCUZ010000417.1 GCA_013698395.1 Sporichthyaceae bacterium | reverse complement strand
AAGGTGAAAGGGCGTAAACCTGCGGTGAAGGGCGGGGAGCGAACGGTCCGCAACGCGTCGAGACCGGGCACGGCCAGGCCGCACAGAGCAGGACATCGGTTGGCACCACATCCTGGTACACGTCGGTCCAGGACGCGTCGCCCTGGACGACCTCGATGCCGTCCAGCTCGCTCGATGCTAGTGACCTTTGCGCCGTGGCGGCGTTGTCCGCATCCCACTCCACCAACCGCCCCGTCACTTGTGCCTAGATCGGCTTGACTGTCAGGGCGGTCTACAACCAGCTCCGGATTCGGACGGTTGTCCCTTCTGACGTCGAGCGAAGCTGAACGAGGTCGGCGAGCTGATTCACCAGCCAGACTCCGCGCCCACCCTCGGCTGTCAGCGGAGGCATCCGACGTCCGACAAGCGGGTCCTTGATCTGGCCCTGGTCGGCCACCTCGCATACCAGCGCGTCAGCCTCACGCCAGGTGCGCAGGGTGCCGTGTCCGCCGCCGTAGCGCACGCTGTTCGTGGCCAACTCCGTCACAGCCGCAGCGAGATCCTGGGTGCGACCGGAGTCGACGGCCGCGTCGGCGGCGTGGCGCGTCACGATCATCCGCACGTCGGCGACATCGGTGAACTTGTATGACGACACGTCGCCCACCTGGGGTTGGGGCAAGTCGGCGCCGAACATCGCCTCGACGTGGTGCGCGCCGCCGTAGCTCGTACTGAGTCGATGAGCTTCGCCGTCTACGAGGGTGGGGTGGCTGTGAGCGGCCTCTTCGAGAACGGATGTGTCTAGCGCTGATGCGTCGTAGGGACACCTCAGCCACAGGGGGATGTCTGGCTCGACCGCCAAGTTGAGCAGCGCCTCGTGCAGTTGGCACTCGACGATCTCGGCGGCGCGACGACCTGCCCACACCGGCTCACCGACGCCACGCACTGGCCGGCCCAGGCCAGCCTGATCATCGACGAACTGTTGCCATGCCGGAATGATCCGAGCCGGATTGGCGCCGAGCTCGGACATGTCGAAGAACATGACATCGGCTGCGTCGGCTCCCAGCCCCTCACGGAGCTGCCCCAGTCGCGGTTCCTTCACCGCCACCATCACCGGCTGACCAAGGGCGACGCCGTCATGCACGAAGGGCACCATGCCCGCTAGGAAGTCGTCGTCGCCGCGGTAGATGAACGCCTCGTGCTGGTAGCTGTCGTGCACATCGCCGGCCGCTGGGCGAGGTGCCGGCACTCGTGGAGTCGCACTGCTGTCTCCGGCGGCCTCTTCGCGGTCGCGCGATTTCGAGATCCCCGCCCCGCCGGCGATGAGCTGCTGCGCACGCCCGTACGACACACGCAGCAGCGTCGCAATGTCGCGGATAGGAAATCCCTCAGCGGCCAGCTGGCGGGCAAGGCCGCGCCTGAGCGTCACCGATCCAACCGAGACCCGGTCAGCGTCATTGCGCGCCGCTGCGGCAGCCTGAAGCAGCTCGGAGACGCTGCTGGAGACGCGCAGTTCGACCACGACACGCGCCGTCGCCGCGTCGCAACGGGTAGCGGTGGCGACCAGCTCGCGGGCAGCTGCTTCGACCTGCGAGAGCCGGGCCACTCGCGCGGTGCGGTCGATCCCGCTGATCTGCACCAGCCACGCCGTACCGTCCCGCCAACTCGTGGCGGTGTAACTCGTAGGCTCGACCATGGTCCTCCTGGCGAGATGGTAGTTGCCCATGGACAACGAGGCGAATCCGTTCCCGCATACGCGCTGGCTGACCGGTTTCAGGTGATTAAGTCTGATTTGAACCCTGCTGGATCTGGCCAGGATCGCCTCGATCGTCGCTCGGCGGTTGTGGCTGCCGGGTCATAGCCGGGAGATGCCCTCGATGTCCGCTGGTGTGAAGCGGTTGCTGACTCGAACCAGCGAGTCGAGGTCAACGAGGCCGAAGACCGGATCGGGGATGTAGCGCTCCCAGATGGCGGCGCGGGCGGTTTCGTCCGGAGGTCCGATCGGGATGACGTAGTCGAAGCGTCCGTGGCGCAGGAAGGCCGGGTCGAGGGCGCGGGCGAGGGTGGCCGACCACCCCGAAAGTCACGCACCCGCCAGGACGCCATGATGAGCAGTGTGGCAGCGGACACCTGGGTCCTCCCGCGGTGGGGCACGCTGCAGGTTGGGCTCGGTTCAGCTGCGTCAATGTTTGTAGTCGACGGCGCAGAGCTGCACCTGCCGGTACGCGGCCAGCTGTTCGGCCTGGTCGGCGAGCGCGCTGCGGCGGGCAGATGAGGCCTTTGCCCAAAGCTCTACCTGGACCTTCAGCCGCGTACCGGTCTGGCGGGGGCGCCAGACGCCCGCGATCTCTCCGTCGCTGAGTACGGCGCCGGGTCGGCCGAGCACGGGCCACAACGCCTTCACCCGGCCAGGGTCGTCGACCAGCAGCGACCGGTCCCGTGCCTGCAGGAACAAGTCGAACGGTCCGAGCAGACGGGTGCCCTTCGCCCGCCCAGCGCTGAGAGCGTCGACATCGGTCAGCAGGATCCACCGCGTCTCTCCGTCGACCGACACCTCGACGGTGTCGGATGGCCAACGGGCTTTCACGTCCTTCACCGGCGCGTCGAGGTAGGCCGCGACGTGCTTGGGTGTCGCAGGCCCCAGCAGCCGCAGATAGGCCCGGATCACGTCGTGGCGCTCCGGTGAGGTCGCGGCCCTCTTGAGCCCTGGGATGCGGCGCAGCACCGGCGGTGAGGTCCCAGCCTCCAGCTCCAGCCCGGCTCGCAGCGCCGCGAGTCGGAATGGCATCTCGTACAGATGAGTCGCATCGCACGGTCGGCAGAACCGCAGGTACGGGGCGTCCATCAGTGCGGTGAGCTTCCTGGAGACCTCTCCCTTGACCATGGGTTTCGTCACCACAGACCGCATCGCCGTGGCCACCGCATCCAACGCGGCCACGTTCCCGATGCCCGCCGCCTTCAGCGGCTTGGCCGCGTCAAAGATGCGCTTCCTGGCATCAGCCTCGGAGAACGGCTCAACCGCGGCGGCTACCCCTGGCAGGTCATCACGGCGGTACAGGTGCGGCGCCCCCCGGATCGTCCAGACGGTGGCGAGCTCGTCGCCAGACAGCTTGGACACCTCCACGCCGCGCACGGCCAGCGCCCACAACCCGCCATCGGGTCCGGTGTCCTGCACCCCTATGTCCAGGACCGCAGTGTCCGCGATTCGGCCGGCCTCACGATCCAGCTGTAGGCTTGATATCCGGAAGCCGAGGACTTGCGCACGCGCGATCGCCCTTGCGCCGCTCATCAAGGCAGCGGCCTGCGTCCGGCAAAGCCGAGGTCAACACGGTGGTACCACCCGAGTTTCCGATCGCCTTCGAGCCAGCACAACAGCACCGCCGACCCGTCGAGCTCGCTCGGGAAGTCGACCAGCAGCGGCGCCAAACCTTTGAGATCCGCGCCACTCTGTTGCACTCGAGTCAGTAGTTCGTCCAGCCGGGCCTGGGCTGCTTTGAGCTCGGGCATGGCACCCAGAGACGTCCGCGGTCCGCCGGGAGCTGCGGCGGCGGCGAGCTCCGCGGCGTCAGCCCGCAGTGCCACGATCTCGTCAAGGACCGGCAGCAGAAGTCGCAGCTCGGTGACGGCTTCCTCGACCGTGAACAGCGGCATGCGGACCAGCGTCTCACCCGACGAGGAGGTGCGGGACGCACTGACCCGCCACTGCTTGTTGCCGTCGCGCCGCTGGGACGGCAAGCATGGCGGTGTGAACCAGACGCGGCACCGCGCCGACATGTTTGTAGATCTCGCCGCCGACCCCCGCGAGGGAGGCACGTCACTGGGTGATGAGCGGGCGACGCTCCTCGAGTTCCTGCGCTGTCAACGCCTCACGCTGCAACTGAAGTGTGAGGGCCTTGACGCGGCTCAGCTCGCGCATCGCTCGGTCGAGCCCTCGACCATTTCTCTGCTTGGTCTGGTGCGACACATGGCCGAGGTGGAACGCGGGTGGTTCCGTCGGCGGTTCGTGGGCCAGGACGTTCCCAAGCGCTATCAGACTGAGGCCGATCCCGACGGCGACTTCAACGTCACCGTGGCCGATCAGGATGTCGTGGATGAGGCGTGGGCCGCGTGGAGGGATGAGGTCGCCTTCGCCGAGCAGTTCGCGCGCAACACCGACCTCGACTTCGTCGGACACGACAGTGCCGGTCAGCCGATCTCGTTGCGCGAGCTCCTGGTCCACATGATCGAGGAGTACGCCCGTCACAACGGTCATGCAGACCTGCTACGCGAGCGGATCGACGGACGTATCGGCCAGTAGGCCCCGGGTCGCACTTAGCGCTTCGAGCAGCTCGCGGGTGTGCGGTTCGTCGAGAATTTCGCTGATCCATGCAGCGGAGTCGGCACGGTCTGGCGAGCGGGGGTCGGGGGTTCAGCCAGTCCGTGGCGGCGGTCTCGGTGATGTGTCCGAGTTGCGCGATAAGCATCGAGAAGTGTCCGCGCCGACTCACTGCCGCCGGCCCGCCCGCGTCCCCGTGGGCGGTGGTGAGAGCTCGGTCCCGGCCTGCATCGGCGCGGGCGAACTCGAAGAGCACGCACCCGAGCTCCTGGCTCGGGTCAGCCGGCCCACTGTTCTCCCAGTCGATGACGCACACTCCGCCGTCCGTGGTCGGCAGGACGTTGTCGGCCCACAGATCGCGGTGGCAGGTTCGCAGCGTCTCAGGTGGCTCGATCCAGGACTCCAGCGCGACGAGCTCATCACGCAGATCAGCCAACCGGGCAGCGCTCGCCGTCTGCAGTTCGTCGTAGAAGGCTGGGAGATCGTCGCGTGCGGAGGGTGGAGCAGGCGTTACAAGCTGTACACAGGATCCGGGGATGCAGCAGAAGATCGACGGTTGCTGGACCCGAGCCGCGAACCGGCGCGGGTGAGGGCGATGTTCGTGAGAGGCGACTGGACCCGCCGCGGCCTCGGCAGGGCGATCCTGGAGTCGTCCGCACGCGCCGCGCGTGCGGAGGGGTGCACTTCGATGTCCTTGGGCGCGACGCTTCCGGGCGTTCCGCTCTACCGCGCCTTCGGCTTCCGCGAGATTGAGAAGTTCATGGTCACGATGCCGGACGGTGTCTCGGTTGACGCTATAGCCATGGAACGGCCCCTCACCGCCAAGGATGCATAAGGCAGAGGCGCCGCCTCCGATGGGCGGCAAGGTCGTCCGTGAATTTCACCGCCGCTTCACCATCACATCTGCTTGAGGACTGTCCCCCGTACACCCGGGCTCCCTATCTTCCGGCTGCCCGATGTCGAAGAAGGAGACAGCATGCGCAGCAGGTTGCAGCGGATCGGATGGACGGCGGCGCTGGTCGCCTTGGCGCCTCTAGCCGGATTCATCACCGCAGACGATCGTCACGGCGCGCGACCATCGGACCGGCCATCCAGTCATGAGTCGGCCCTGCCGAAGCCAGTCGTCATCGGCCATCGGGGCGCCAGCGGCTACCTCCCTGACCACACCCTCGCGTCCTACGCGCTGGCGGTCGAGCTCGGCGCCGATTGCATCGAGCCCGACCTGGTATCAACCAAGGACGGCGTGCTGGTGGCACGGCACGAGCCAAACCTCACCGCGACAACGAACGTGGCCGACCAGGCGCAGTTCGCGGACCGTCGTAGGACCAGGGTGGTCGACGGTGTTGCGGAGGAAGGATGGTTCGCCAGCGACTTCACGCTGGCCGAGATCAAGACGCTGCGCGCGATCCAGCCGGTCGCCGATCGGTTCAAGGGCGTCGACGGCGATTTCGAGATCCCCACGTTCGCCGAAGTCGTGCGCCTGGCGCAGCGAAAGGCGCGTCAGGAGAACCGCACGATCTGCGTCTACCCGGAGACCAAGCACCCCACCTTCCACGCGGACCTCGGGCTACCCCTGGAGGACCGGTTGGTGCGGGTCTTGCGCCGAGCGGGCTGGAACCGGCCCGATGCGCCCGTGTTCATTCAGTCGTTCGAGCAGTCCAACCTTCAGTACCTCGACACCGTGACGCCCGTACGGTTGGTGCAACTCGTCGACGCCAACGACGTACGGCTGGACGGCAGCCTCGACCTGACGGCGCCCTACGACCGCCCGTACGACTGGACCAGCGAGGGTCGCACCGATCTCTTCCCCTACCTGCTGACCCCGGCCGGGCTGGCCGAAGTCGCCACCTATGCGGATGGAGTCGGGCCGTGGAAGCCCTACGTCATCTCTAGCTCCGGTACGGACGCCGACGGCGACGGTTCGGCAGACGATGTGACCGGGGACGGCCTGGTCGACGAGCGCGACCGAAGCCTTCTCCCGGCCTCCGATGTCGTCCGCGACGCCCATGCGGCTGGTCTACTGGTTCACCCGTACACGTTCCGGGACGAGCAGCGCCGCCTCACCAGCGACTATGCGGGCGAGCCCGCCGCTGAGTACCGGACGTTCTACGCGTCCGGTGTGGATGGGCTGTTCAGCGACTTCCCGAGCACGGCCGTGGCCGCCCGGGCTCAGTTCCTGCTCGACCGCGACCCCTCGCTGCTGGCGTGCCTTACCGGGGAGGATCGAGGTTTGGTCTGTGCTGACTCACTCCCGGACGCTGACGCGGTCACCGGGATGGGTCGCCAGGCGCCGTAGCGTGGCTCCCTCGACAGAGGGGAAGCGCCGTGAATCGTGGCAGGACGTATGGGTCCGCTCGGCTTGCCAGCGGCGGTGGTACTCGGGACGACGAGATCCACGGTGGCGTGGCTAGCCACCAGGACCACGAGATGACCCGAGTGCTGCTCGGCGAGGCCCGAGGCGGGGGCTGATGGATTGCTCCAGAAGCCACAGGAAGGCCACTGCGCGTAGCCCGATCCGCGCTGGCCCGCAAACCTACTGACCTGACAAAGGGGCTGACGACCTCTGCGCCGGAAAGCACAATAGCGGCCATGACGGCATGCTCTGCCTGTGGTGCGGACCTGCCAGAGGCCGCGAGGTTCTGCCCTCGCTGCGCGGCGCCGGTCCAGCTCCACCCGGTCGGTGGAGAGCGCAAGCTGGCCACAGTCGTCTTTGCCGACCTCGTCGGGTCGACTCAGCTGGGGGAGCAGGACCCTGAGCGGACCCGGCTGATGCTCGAGCGCTTCTACGATGCCATGGCCTCCGAGATCGTTGAGACTGGCGGCACGGTCGAGAAGTTCGCCGGTGACGCCGTGATGGCCGTCTTCGGAGCACCGGTCGCGCTCGAGGACCATGCGGAGCGCGCCCTGCACGCGTCGCTGTCGATGCTGCGCCGGCTGGCCGAGATGTTCGGTGATCGGCTCCGGTTGCGCGTCGGGATCAACACCGGCGAAGTGGTGGTCGGGCGTCCCCGAGAAGGCAGCTCGTTCGTGACCGGGGACGCAGTCAACGTTGCCGCTCGGCTGGAGCAGGCAGCAGAACCCGGGCAGGTTCTGGTAGGGGCGCGCACCGTCGCCTCGGTGGGAGACGCGTTCGAGTTCGACGCGCCTCGCCACGTCGAAGCGAGAGGTAAGAGCCAGCCGGTCGAGTGCCGCCGTCTACTGCGCGCCGTCGCCATCGCGCGTCCCCGCGGCGTGCGGGGGTTGCATCCCGCGTTCGTCGGGCGGGAGACCGAACTCGACCTTCTGCGGGCGACCTACCACCGGATGTACGCCGACAGCCACCCCCACCTGGTGACGATCAGTGCCGACCCGGGAGTAGGCAAGAGCAGGCTGGTCCGAGAGTTCGGGGCCTGGTTGGACACCAAGGACCCGCCCCCCGTCCGCCGGGCCGGGCGCTGCCTCGCGTACGGCTCTGGCATCACCTACTGGGCACTCGGCGAGATCCTCAAGGAGCACCTCGGTCTGTTCGACACCGACCCTGCCGATGTGGTCCGTCGCTCACTTGGTCCGCACGAGATGCTTGGGCTCACCCTGGGACTCGATGTCACGGCCGAGCTGCATCCGTTGGTCGCCCGCGAGCGACTGCAGGAGGCATGGGTGACCTTCGTCGGTGAGCTGGTTGCGGAGCAACCCGCGGTCATCCTGATAGAGGACATCCACTGGGCTCTGGATCCGCTGCTCGAGCTGCTCGAGCGCCTTCTCCACGACGTATCCGGGCCGCTGCTTCTCATCGTCACCACCCGGCCCGAGCTCCTCGACACGCGGCCGTCCTGGGGCAGGGGCCGCAACGCGGCCACGATCTGGCTGGAGCCGCTCACAGCGGGAGCGACGGAAGAGCTGTGCCACCGGCTGCTCGGCTCTAGTCTGCCCCCCGAGTTGCATGACCGGGTCGTCGAAGCGGCCGAGGGAAACCCCTTCTACGTCGAAGAGCTCATCGGTTCGCTGATCGACCGAGGCGAGCTGGTCCGGGAGGGTGACGTCTGGTCGACCGCGAGCCTTTCGGGGGACCTCGTCCCGCCCGATTCGGTCCAGTCGATCCTGGCCGCACGGATCGACCTGCTCCCCACGCCCGAGAAGCACAGTCTTCAGGTCGCCTCCGTGATAGGCCGGGTCTTCTGGGATGCCCCCGTCCGCGACCTGCTTGACGGGCAGGAAACGGACTACGTGCTGCTGGAGGAACGGGACTTCCTCCGGCGTCGAGGTACGTCCTCCATGCCGGGTTGCCGGGAGTACATCATCAAGCACGCGCTCACCCGAGAGGTGGCATACGGATCCTTGCCGAAAGCGCGAAGAGGGCACCTGCACGCGGGTTTTGCCCGGTGGCTCGAAGGGATTGCCGGCGAGCAGGAGGAGCTGGCGGGTGTCGTGGCGCACCACTTCACCCAAGCGGTCCGCCCGGAAGACGCGGACATCGCATGGGAAGGCCGCGGAGATGAACTCGTCCAACTGAGGGAGAACGCCGTCGACTGGCTCCGGCGCGCTGCAGCGACCGCCACTGCGCGCTACCTCCTCGACGATGCCCTGACGATGCTTCATCAGGCCCTCGACCTGGCAGATGACGGGGAAGTGCAGGGCGGGATCTGGGAACAGATAGGTGCAGCCAACGCTGCAAAGTACGACGGTGCGGCGTTCTGGACCGCCATGCAGCGTGCGCTCGAGCTGGGACCGACCGACCGCGCTGTCTTCATATACGCAGACCTCGCCTACTTCACGTCCACGCAGGCCGGCATGTGGACGTCGCTGCCCGAAGCCTCGCTCGTCCTGGGCTGGGCCGAACGGGTGCTCCAGCTGACCCAGGAGCCGGCCCTGGTCGCAAGGGCTCAGTTGGCCGTCAACCAGTGGGCTACGGATCCCGGGGAACGGCGGGCAGCAGCGGCTCGCGCGGTGGAGCTGGCCGAGGAGGCCGGTGACGACCGCCTGCTTGCCATGGCCTACGTCTTCGACGCCGACGCGGCACTGGACCGGTGGGACCTCGACCACCACGGCCGTTGCTGCGAGCAGGCCCTAGCCCTGACTGGGCGGCTGCACGACCCGGACGTCCTGGGCGCGGTCCTGGTGACTGCCGGAGAGCACGACCTGCTGACGGGCGACATCGGCAGCGCCCTCGCGCGGACACTCCAGCACCGCGACCTGGTGCACCCCCTCACCAGTCATCACCGGGTGCACGGCGTCGGCTTCCTTGTCCTCGCCGGCGAGGAGACCGGGCGTTGGGAGTCCGTCAGGGGCCTCAGCGCTGAGGTTGAGCAGCTGGTAGCGGCCAATCTGGGCACGCCCTGCATGCTCAACGCGCTCTCCTTGCTCACCTGTGCCCACGCGGCGCTCGTCTGCGGCGACCTCGATGAAGCGGTGCGGCTCAGGACAGCCGCGGATTCCCTGGACATGAAGGGCTACGCCAGAATCGACGTCGCTGACGCCCGGTTCGCCTTGGCCATGGGTGACCCCCATCGGGCGCGCGATGCGCTTGCCCGTCACGACCATGAAGTACTGGTGAGCCTCGGTCCGTCGGCCATCACGACCTACCTCGAGCTTCTCGTGCGCCTCGGGGAGGCCGGGAAGGTCGAGGAGCTCGGGACGCGGATGGCCGAGGCCGGTGCCTACTTCCGGCCCTTCGCGCTGTGGGCACTCGGTCAGGTGCGTGACGACCCACGGATGGTCATGGAGGCCGCCGCCCTCTTCGACACCTTGACGTTGCACTGGCATGCGGGCCAGGCGCGAGCGAGCCTCAGCTGACCGTTTGCTCAGCCGCGGATCAGCACCCGTGCAGCAGGGCGGTAGCTGAGGGGCGAGCCGGAATCGCGGCGAAAGGGCGTCGCCGGCGCCGCTGTGCGCTGGACCGCTGGGCCGCTAGGACTGTTTCACCGTGAGCTGGGTACGTCGGCAGCCCGTGGCTGGCCCCGGTAGACCCGCTCCGGACTCATCGGCACGGTTCCCTTCCCGGGGGGCTGGGTCCGGGGCTACTCTCGGGACGCGCTCAGCCACATCGGCGTCCTTGGCCCGGCCCACCCCCCTGGAGGCGGCCATGATTAGCCTGCTCGACCCCAACAGCGTCGGTTCCTACACAGTCGTCGGAGTGACGGGCGAAGTGGACGTGGCGACGGCCCCGAGCCTGCGCGACAGCGTGCTGAGCCTGCTCAACCGCGGGACGGACAAGCTTGTCCTGGACCTGCGCGGCGTGACGTTCATGGACTCGACAGGGGTCGGCAGCCTGCTGCGCATCCATCACCGGGCTGGCCTGCTCGGCACGACCGTGCACTTCGTCGCCGACCAGCCGGCTGTCCTCCGGGTCCTGGACCTCATGCAGCTGCGCCAACGGCTGCACATCACCCCAACCGTCGCCGCGGTCGGGGACTGCTGTGACCCGTCGTCCGCGAAGCGCATCGATCTGTCCTCGGCTGCGCTCCGGTAGCCAGTCGCGCCAGCGTTACCGGCCCAAGCCGGACTCCGCCAGCCGTGGCGCAGCGTGATCCGATCCTGGTCGGAATCGCCCGGTTTCGCCCTTCCGCCACGCTGCGTGACCATCTAGGCCTAGGCTAGTTCCGCTGTCCGGCGGCAGGAGGAAGCATGAGGACTCGAGACGGCCATCAGCTGCAGGTCACCCATGGGGACGATCTTGCGATCGTCACCAGCCCGGCGCAGCCCGAGGACTCGCCTCCCGCTCCGCCGCGGCGTCTGCTGGCCGCGGGGCTGATCGGAGGTTTGGTCCTGGCGCTGCTCGCGACGCTGCTGCTCGTGTGGGCGACAGCGGGGGACGACGAGGTCGTCGCGAAGCCCCCGGCTCAGCCCGCTGCGGACCAGCCGGCCGCCCAGCAGCCGGCCACCCCGGAGGCGTTGACGGTGACCGCCGAGGCGCCGCAGCAGATCGTGGCTGGCTCGCCCGCCAAGTTCGTTGTCGACTGGGCCGATGGGTCGGGGGTCTTCAGTGGATCGAGCGAGGACTGGGGCGACGGCGTCGGCACCAGCTCGGTGAGCCAGGGACGCTGTCCTGCCTCCGCAACGCAGGAGAAGGCCGCGAGCGGTTCCTTCGGCGTAAAGCACACCTGGGCCGACCCCGGCACGTACACGGTGGTGCTCGGCGTGACGACGTCCACGTGCTCCAGTGGTGCAGCGACCATGGAGGACGCTGCGGCGACCCTTACCGTTCAGGTAGTTCCGGCCGGCTGAGCCCGCTGCTTCAGAAGCGGAACGGCTTCGGCGGCGCGTTGAGCGTAGCCCGGGGGCAGCTGGCCAGATCGAGGTTGCCGTAGCCCAGAGCTTCGTTGCACAACGACTCGACCGTCCAGCCCTGGGTGGTGCCCAACCGGGTCACCGTCACCCGGTAGATCGTGATCTCGTAGCGCGTCGGGGTGCCGTAGGCGACCTGGATGGTGCCGATCAGCTCCGCTCCGCCGGGCGAGCCGTAGCCCTCCCACGGACGGTCGTAACGACTCCACAGCGAGGGCTCGGACTGCCACACGCCGTCGTTCTGCACGTCGCGCAGCGCCAGCTCCACCAGGACGGCGCGCGCAGACTCCTCCGGCACGATCGCCGCAGGTCGGATCACCTCGGAGACGACGCCCTCGTCGTAGGCCTCGGCCATCAGGAGCTCAGGATTGTGCACGGTTCGCCTTTCGTCGCGGCACGGGAGGATGCTGCTCACTTGTCCTATCGGCCGCTGCGCGCCCGGACTTCACAGGTGGGGGACACGAGTCCGTCGGGTGCCTGCCGCGCTGGTACACAAGTGACGGATGTGCCATCATCGTCCTGAATTCACGGAGAGTTCCGGGTTCGACGGTTCGACGAGGCCGCTGGGGAAGGCGTACCTCACGTCGATGCAAGGAGGACCCCGTGGCGACCCGTGGCGTTGTCTACGTCCATTCCGCGCCGCCCGCGCTCTGTCCGCACGTCGAGTGGGCCGTGGGCGGAGTTCTCGATGTCCGGGTGACCTTCGACTGGACTCCGCAGCCCGCCGCACCGGGCAGCGTGCGGGCGGAGCTCTCCTGGCAAGCCGACCCCGGCACGGGTTCCCGCCTCGCATCGGCGTTACGCGACTGGGCGCAGCTGCGCTTCGAGGTGACCGAGGAGCCCAGCGCAGGCGCTGAAGGTGAGCGCTGGTCCTGCACGCCTTCCCTGGGTCTCTTCCACGCGACGACCGGGGTGCACGGTGACATCGTCGTACGGGAGGACCGCCTCCGTGCCGCCCTGGCCCGGGCTGCCACCGACCCGTCCACCGACATCGTCCAGGAGATGCAGGCACTGCTGGGCAAGTCGTGGGACGACGAGCTGGAGGCCTTCCGCTACGCCGGGGACGGTGCTCCGGTCCGGTGGCTGCACCAGGTGGTGTGAGCCGGCCCTAAAGCGGGATGTTGCCGTGCTGCCCCCGCGTTGCCGGTGCTGCGGCGATCGCGGCGGCGATGACCGAGCGGGTGCGAACCGGCTCGACGATCTCGTCGATGACGCCGATCTCCTGAGCCCGGGCCAGACCTCCGGCCAGCGTCTCGTGCTCGATGGCCAGCTCCTTCTCGACTTCTCCACGTACGTCTGCCGGGACCTCCGCAAGCCGGCGCCGGTGCAGGATCCGCACCGCGGCGACGGCGCCCATCACCGCCACCTCGGCCCCCGGCCAGGCGAACACCCGGGTCGCGCCGAGGGAGCGCGAGTTCATCGCGATGTACGCCCCGCCGTAGGCCTTGCGGGTCACCAGAGTCACCCTCGGCACGGTCGCCTCGGCGAAGGCGTGCAGCAGCTTCGCCCCACGGCGTACCACCCCGTCCCACTCCTGGCCCACGCCGGGCAAGTAGCCCGGAACGTCGACCACGACCACCAGCGGCACCCCGAACGCGTCACACATCCGCACGAACCGCGCCGCCTTCTCCGCCGACGCCGAGTCCAGGCAGCCGCCCAGTCGCAGGGGATTGTTCGCGATGACTCCGACCGTCCGTCCGCCCAGTCGGCCCAGCGTCGTCGTGACGTTCGGCGCCCACTTCGGGTGCAGCTCGAGGGATGTGCCCTCGTCCAGCAGCGAGTCGATGATCGGATGGACGTCATACGCCCGCTTCGGCGACTCCGGGAGGAGGGCGGACAGGTCCCGGTCCTCGACCTCCCCGACCGTCCGCTGGTCTCCGAGGAGCGCGGCCAGCCGGCGTGCCTCGCCGTACGCGTCCTCCTGGGTCGGCGCGACGACGTGCACGACACCCGAGCGCCGGCCGTGCGGCTCCGGTCCGCCGAGGCGCAGAGCGTCGACGTCCTCGCCGGTGACCGACCGCACGACGTCGGGACCGGTGACGAACACCCGGCCTTCCGGACCGAGGATGACGATGTCAGTCAGGGCCGGGCCGTACGCAGCGCCGCCCGCCGCCGGGCCAAGCACGACCGAGATCTGGGGGACCCGCCCCGACGCGCGGGTCATGATCGCGAACACCTCACCGACGGCGTGCAGGGACACCACGCCTTCGCGGAGCCGGGCGCCACCGGAGTGCCAGAGCCCGATGACAGGGCAGCCCTCCGCCAACGCCCGCTCGTAGGCAACGAGGATCACCCGGCACCCGGCCTCACCCATGGCCCCGCCCTGGATGGTGGCGTCGGAGCAGAACGCGACGCTGGTCGCGCCCTCGATGCGGCCGATCGCGGCCAACATGCCGGAGTCGTCTTCCGCGGTGATGAGCTCGACCGTGTCGGCATCGAAGAGCTGCCCAAGACGGGTCAACGGGTTACGGGGGTCGTCGGCCTTGGGCACCAGGACCTTCCCCCCGGCGGCTGCAGTGGCCGTCATGCCGGGACCGCCCGGAAGGCGAGCGCCACGTTGTGGCCGCCGAAGCCGAACGAGTTGTTCATCGCCAGCACGTCTCCGTCGGGCAGGACTCGCGGCTCTCCCCGTACGACGTCGAGCGTGACGTCGTCGTCGGGATCCTCGAGGTTGGCCGTTGGTGGGGCCTTGCGGTCCCGCAGCGCGAGGATCGTTGCGATGGCCTCGACAGCGCCTGCCGCGCCGAGCAGGTGGCCAGTGACGCCCTTGGTGCTCGAGACGCAGGCGCCGTCTGTCGCGTCACCCAGCGCCCGGCGGATTGCCTGCACCTCCGCCACGTCGCCGATCGGCGTAGACGTGGCGTGGGCGTTGATGTGCACGACGTCGCTGGGCTGCGCGCCCGCGGACTGGACGGCCTGCATCATGGCGCGCGACGCGCCCGCACCCACCGGGTCGGGTTGGGCCATGTGGTGGGCGTCAGAGGAGATGCCGGTGCCTGCCACTTCGGCGTAGATCCGGGCGCCACGTGCTCGCGCGTGCTCGAGCGTCTCCAGCACGACGATGCCGGCGCCCTCGCCGAGGACGAACCCGTCCCGGCCCTTGTCATAGGGACGTGAGGCGCGCTCCGGCTCGTCGTTGCGGGTGGAGAGCGCCTGCATCGCTGCGAACCCCGCCAGGGGCAACGGGTGGATCGCCGCCTCCGTCCCGCCCGCCGTCACGACATCGGCGCGGCCGCTGCGGATCATGTCGACGGCGTAGGCGATCGCCTCCGCCCCGCTCGAGCACGCGCTGACCGGCGTGTGCACGCCCGCGCGCGCGCGCAGCTCGAGCCCGACGATCGCGGCCGGACCGTTGGGCATCAGCATCGGCACGGTCATCGGCAGCACCCGCCGCGCGCCGCGCTCCTTGAGCGTGTCGTAGGCGGCGAGCAGGGTGGTGACGCCGCCGATCCCTGAGGCGATGACGACTCCGACGCGCTCGGGCTCGTCCTCGGGCGCGCCTGCGTCGGCCCACGCCTCCCGCGCCGCGATCAGGGCGAACTGCCCCGACCGGTCCATGCGCTTGATCTGCGGCACGGGAAGGATCTCGGACGGCTCGACCGCGACCGGCGCTGCGATGTGCACCGGCAGCATCTCGACCCAGTCCTCGGTGAGGACCTTCACGCCCGACTGGCCGGCCAGCATGGCCGACCAGGTCGAAGCGACGTCGCCACCCAACGGCGTCGTCGCGCCGAGACCGGTGACCACCACGCGCTGGGAGTCGGTCAGTCGAGAGCTCGTCATGCGGTCAGGCACTCGCCTTCTGGATGTAGGTGACCGCATCGCCGACGGTGGACAGGCCCTTGACGTCGTCGTCGGGGATGCGCACGCCGAACTTCTCCTCTGCGTTGACCACGATGGTCATCATCGACAGCGAGTCGATGTCGAGGTCGTCGGTGAAGGACTTGTCCTGCTGTACGTCGCCGGTCGGGATGCCGGTCTCCTCGTTGACGATCTCGGCGAGACCCGCCAGGATCTCCTGCTCGCTTGCGGCCATCTGGCTCCAGCTCCTCTTCTGTGGGGGGGCGGTCACGCGCCCCGCGTAGGGCGCGCGGGTTCTAGGGCAGGACGACGACCTGGCTGGCGTAGACCAGCCCGGCGCCGAACCCGATGAGCAGCGCTGTGCCGCCGCTGCGGACCTCGCCGGACTCGAGCATCCGCTCCATGGCGAGGGGGATCGAGGCGGCCGAGGTGTTGCCGGTCTCCGCGATGTCCCGAGCCACGGGCACGTGGGCGGGCAGCTTCATCGTCTTGATCATCGCGTCGATGATGCGCATGTTGGCCTGGTGCGGGATGAACGCACCGAGGTCGGCGGCGTCGACACCAGCCGCCTCCAGCGCGCGCTCCGCGACCGGCGCCATCTGCCACACCGCCCAGCGGAACACCTTCTGGCCCTTCATGGTCAGGTGCGGGAAGTCGACGTTGTGGTCCCGCACGTCGATCCAGGACGCCCGCTGGGTGATCGCGTCGTACTGCGAGCCGTCGGAGCCCCAGATCGTCGGGCCGATCGCCGGCTCCTCCGACGGGCCGATGACCACGGCGCCGG
>JACCUZ010000326.1 GCA_013698395.1 Sporichthyaceae bacterium | reverse complement strand
GCGTGGGGGCTGGCCGCCGCGCTCTGGGCCTTCCTCGTCGTAACCGTGGGGGTCCCGCTCCTTGCCCTCGTCCTGGTGGCGCTGACCCGCGGCGTTGGTGTGGCCCCGGTGCCCGCCAACTGGACACTGGACAACTTTGCCGCCGTGCTGGACGAGCACACGTACTCGGCTCTGGCGAACAGCGTCCTGCTCGCCGGTGCCGCAGCGACCCTCGTGGTGCTCTTGGGCGGCCTGACTGCAGCCCTCGCCCGTCAGCGGGCCGGTCGGGCGCTGGGCACGATGGTCACGATGAGCTTCGCGGTCGCCGGCTCAGCTCTGGCGGTGGCGGTCCTGGTGGCGTACGGCCGGTTCCTGCGGGACACGCTGGCGATCATCCTGGTGGCCTACCTCGCCAAGTTCTGGGCGCTCGGCCATCGACCGCTCGCCGGCGCTGCCGACCGCATCCCCGACGACCTGGTGCGGGCCGGGCGCTCCAGCGGGGGTGGCGCGGCCGTCACCGTCCGCACGATCGTCGCCCCCCTGCTGCTCCCTGCCGTGGCCGGTGCCTGGCTGCTGGTCTTCCTCTTCGCGGTGCACGAGCTGACGATCTCGAGCCTGCTCTACGGGCCGGGCGACGAGACCCTCGCCGTCGTCATCCTCAACCGGCAGGAGCTCGGCGACGTGGCCGTCACGTCGGCGCTCTCAGTGCTGCTGACCCTGCTCATCGCCGCCGCCGGGCTGCTGCT
The DNA here is from genome assembly GCA_013698395.1 of Sporichthyaceae bacterium. Lineage (GTDB taxonomy): Bacteria > Actinomycetota > Actinomycetes > JACCUZ01 > JACCUZ01 > JACCUZ01. The sequence goes on along the minus strand of JACCUZ010000326.1, from coordinate 3,614 downwards.
GCTGGTCGTACGTCGGGCAGCCGGCCACCGACAGGAGGGGCGGTGACCGGCTCCGTCCGGCCCGGTGACCCCGCGCTCGAGGTCAGCGGACTGTGCGTGTCCTACGGCGGGGAGCCCGTGCTCCGCGGTCTCGACCTGGTCGTCGGACCGGCCGAGGCGGTGGCGGTGCTGGGGCCCTCGGGCGGCGGCAAGTCGACGCTGCTCCACACCGTCGCCGGGTTCGTGCAGCCGGACGCGGGTGAGGTGTACGTCCACGGCCGGGTCGTCGCCACGGCCAGCCACAGCGAACCTCCCGAGCAGCGAGATCTCGGCATGGTGTTCCAGAGCTATGCGCTATGGCCGCACCTCACGGCGCTGGACACGGTGGCCTACCCCCTGCGCCGAGCCGGCCGGACCCGACCCGAGGCCCGACGGCGGGCTCTTGAGCTGCTTGACCTGATGGGCATCGCAGCCCTGGCCGGACGTCGCCCCGCCCAGCTCTCCGGAGGCGAGCAGCAGCGGGTCGGCGTGGCCCGTGCCCTGGCCCGGGAGGCGTCGCTCTACCAGTTCGACGAGCCGACGGCGCCCCTGGACACCGCCCTACGAGCGACCTTGCAGGAGGAGCTGGCGAGCCAGCGGTCCACGCTGGGTGCTGCCGTCCTCTACTCGACGCACGACGTCGCGGAGGCCTTCGCGGTGGCCGACCGGGTCGCGCTGCTGCGCGACGGCGTGGTGGTGCAGGTCGCTCCTCCCGGACAGATCTACGAGGAGCCGGTCGACATCTGGGCGGCCAGCCTGACCGGAGTCGCGTCGGCGCTGGCGGTCGAGGTGGCCGACACTTGGCTGCCCAGGCCCGCGGTGGGGACGCTGCCGTCGCGCGCGACGGTCCTGGTCCGACCGGAGTGGGCCCGGCTCGGCGGTCCGCTGCCCGGCCGCGTCGTCGGCGTGCGCTACCGCGGGTCGGACACTGACTACCGGCTGGAGACGCCTGCCGGCTCCCTGCAGGTGCGGGAGCGCGGTCGACCGAAGGCGCGCGTCGGCGAGGCTCCAGGAGCCACTGTGGATCGGGTGTGGGTGCTGCGCTAACCGATGGACAGGGCTGGTCCGGAGTGCGCGACCCGGTCGTTGGCGATGCGCAGGTGCCGCAGGGTGTACCTCCGCAGCTGGACCAGCTGTCGCGGGGTGAGCCGGTCGCACACCCACCCCCAGTGCAGCCCGACCCACTCTCCGGGTTCCAGCCCGGTCGCCAGCCCGACGCCGCCGATCCCGGAGGTGGCCGTCTCCAGCTGCGGCTCGCTCAGCTCGAGCCGCTGCCCGTCGTACACGAGCGGGCGCGACCGTACGACGACCTGGTCGCCGTCAGAGCTGACGACCTGACCCCAGCGGATGCGGCACCGTTGAAGCACCTCGAGCGGTTCGCCGCGACCGTTGCCGAGCAGCCCGACCCACGGATAGACGTGGAAGACGTGGAAGCTGTGGGTCGGGACGACGCCGACCGGGATGGCCTCGGCCAGGTGCTGCCAGGACGTCCCCATCTGCCGACGGAAGCGGTCCATCAGCGCGTTGCCGAACGTCGTCATGTCGATGCGGTCCAGCAGGTCGTTGCCCAGCCAGTAGGCCTCCACCACACGGTGGTCCAGCGCGTCGGGGATGCCGCTGACGCCGGCAATGAACTCGAGGTACGGCCACGCGCCGGCGAATTGCCGAGCCAGCAGCTCCAGTCCGGGATCGGCCCGGGCGGCGGCCCCGTACTCGAACAACGTCTGGTGCTGGGGCGGGCCACATGAACCGCGCTCGTTGGGGGGGTAGGCGTACCGCGCGAAAAGCGTCGGTCCAGTGACGACGGCGGGCCTAGGGTCGACGGCAGTCATAGGTCGACCGACAGCTCGCGCTCGTAGAGGTCGGTGAGCTCCCGCATCGACTCGAGCAGGTGCCGCGCCTCCGTCTCGTCGATGCGCGTCATGGCCAGCCCGAGATGGACGACGACCCAGTCACCGACCCGTACGCCGGGCTGGCCGGCGAGCTCAAGCATCGACACGGACACCTCGCGCCGCTTACCGTCGACATCAACTATGGCGCTCTGCCGCGGCGCATCGAGAACGTCGACGACCCGGCCGGGCATCCCGAGACACATGCGCACCCGTCCTTGATGATCGAAGTCGTCACCGCACTCTAGGCCACCGCGCCGACTGCTACCACGGTCGCCACCCCTGGCTACAGTCGCGGGGTGCGCGTGGCTTTCGTCGGCAAAGGAGGGGCCGGCAAGTCATCTTTGGCCGGGACGTTCGCCCGGGTCCTCGGCGCAGCCGGGCAGCGGGTGCTGGCACTGGACTCCGACCCGATGCCGGGATTGGCGTTCTCGTTGGGGGTCGCGCAGCGCGATGCCGGTCTGCCCGACGAGGCGGTGGAGGAGTACGACGACGGCGGCCGGCGTCGCTACCGGCTGCGGGATGGACTCACCGGCACCGGCGCCATCGAGAAGTACGCGGTCCGTGGTCCCGACGGTGTGTACCTCCTTCAGCTCGGCAAGGCCCGCGGGCCACGCTGGGACAACACCCGCCAGCACTTCGGTTTTCAGCAGGTGATCGACGACTTGCCCGGGGACGGTTGGCACGTGGTGGGCGACCTGCCAGGTGGCACCCGACAGCCCTTCCTCACCTGGGGTCGCTACGCGCAGACGTTCCTCGTGGTGGTCGAGCCGACGCCGGCCTCCATGCTGACCGGGCGGCGGCTGGCGAAGCTCGCAACGACTGCATCCGCCCCGGCGGTCATGGTCGTGGCGAACAAGGTGAGCGACCCGGCGGATGCTATGAGGGTGGCCGAGAGGACGGGACTGCCACTCCTGGGAGCCGTGCCGCATGACCCCGCTCTCTACCGGGCCGACCAGTGTGGCCGAGCCGTCCTGGACCACGACCCCGACGGACCCACAGCTGGCGCGGTACGGTCGCTGGTGGCAGCCCTGCGAAGAAGGACGGAGCCCGCGTGAAGATCGCTGTGGTCGGCAAGGGCGGGTCCGGCAAGACCACGACGACCGGGGTCCTGGCCCGAACCTTCGCGCGGTCCGGGCACGCCACACTGGCACTTGACTGTGACAGCAACCCCAATCTCGGGATATCGCTCGGCATCGGCGAGGAGGCCACCGAGCGCCTGATGTCGGTGCGGGACGCGGTCGATGCCGGCACTGAGGAGCACGCGTCCAGTGCCGACGATCTGGTCGAGCGCTTCGGGGTAGAGGCTCCGGACGGCGTCCGGCTCGCGGTGGTCACCGCCATCCAGAACCCCGAGCCGGGCTGCCCTTGATGCGGCATCTCGCCTGAGCAGTTGCTCGGGGAGCTGGCACGTCCGGGCCGGATCGTGGTCGCCGACTTCGAGGCGGGTCTGGGCACGATCCTGCGTCTGGACGGCAGCCCTGTGGACGTCGTCGTTGTGCTGGTCGAGCCGACGGCGAAGTCGATCGAGGTGGGTCGCCGCGCCACGCAGTCGGTCCGTGACAGTTCCCTCGGGCGGGTCGTGGTCGTCGCCAATCGCGTACGAGCAGACGAGGATCGCGTGCTGGTGCGCGAGGCGTTCCCCGATGTCGAGCTGGTTGTGGTGCCTGAGGACCCGGCCATCATGGCTGCGGAACGGGAGGGAAC
>JACCUZ010000277.1 GCA_013698395.1 Sporichthyaceae bacterium | reverse complement strand
GAGGTGCTCAACACCGACGCGGAGGGGCGGCTCATCCTCGCCGACGCCATCGCCCGAGCCGCCGAGGACAAGCCCGACCTGCTGGTCGACGTCGCCACGCTGACCGGTGCCCAGCTCGTCGCGCTCGGCAACCGCACGTCGGCGATCATGGCCAACGACGACGACGTCCGCGAGGCCGTCGCGGCTGCGGCCCGAGCCGTCGGCGAGCAGATGTGGCCGATGCCGCTGCCCGAGGAGCTGCGCCCGTCCATGGACTCCCAGGTCGCCGACATCGCGAACATGGGCGAGAAGTACGGCGGGATGCTGGTCGCCGGACTGTTCCTGCGTGACTTCGTGCCCGAGGGCACCCGCTGGGCGCACATCGACATCGCCGGACCGGCGTGGAACGACGGGGCCGCCCACGGCTACACACCCAAGGGTGGGACGGGTCACGCGGTCCGCACGCTGGTCCGCCTCGCCGAGGACATGGCGGCCGGCAAGCTCGACTGAGGTCCCTCAGCGGCCGATTACCGCCCGCCGCTGTTGCGGGCGTTCCAGTCGCGCATGCGCTGCGGGTAACCCACCACCGCCGCGTCGTAGGACGGGATGCCGAGCCGGTTCGCGAGCTCGTGAGCTGCCCTGGCGTCTCGGATCCGGCGGCGGGTCCACTCCCCGGTGCTCGCCACGAACACCACCGTGGTCGTGGACACGGCGGTCGGCGGCTCCACGAACGCCTCGACTCCGGTGTGACCCCGGGCGAAGGTCGTCAGGTGCTCGGTGTCCGCATTGTCGGGACGTCGCAGCTGCCCGGGCTTGTTCCGGCGGTTGAACAACTTCACCGGGGCAACGGTAGGGCACCGTGGGGTGGTTCCGTCGCATTCACCCGCTTGCCGGGAGGGGCTACAGCGGTGACAGGATGAGGGCCACACAGCCAGTTAACCGGGACGACGCAAGACAGAGGAGTACCCGTGGCAGACAACGCCGGCACTGGTGACGCAGCGTTCGACGTCGTGGTCCTGGGAGGAGGCAGCGGTGGCTACGCCTGCGCCCTGCGCGCGGCGCAGCTGGGGCTCACCGTCGCGCTGGTCGAGAAGGGCGAGCTCGGCGGCACCTGCCTGCACAGCGGCTGCATCCCGACCAAGGCGTTGCTGCACGCGGCGGAGGTGGCCGACTCGTCGCGTGAGAGCGAGCAGTTCGGCGTCCGCTCGACCTTCGAGGGCATCGACATGCCCGCGGTCAATGCGTACAAGGACGGCGTCGTCGGCCGCCTGTACAAGGGGCTGCAGGGGTTGGTGAAGAGCCGGAAGATCACCTACATCGAGGGCATGGGCCGGCTGGTGTCGCCCACCGCCGTCGAGGTCGACGGTCAGCGGTACGAAGGGCGCCACGTGGTCCTCGCTACCGGGTCGACACCCAAGAGCCTGCCCGGGCTGGAGATTGACGGGCAGCGGGTGCTCTCGAGCGACCATGCCCTGCGGCTGGACTCCGTGCCCGCCTCCGTGGTTGTCCTCGGCGGCGGGGTCATCGGCTGCGAGTTCGCTAGCGTATGGAAGTCCTTCGGCGCCGAGGTGACCATCGTGGAGGCCCTGCCCCATCTGGTCCCCCTCGAGGACGAGCAGGCGTCGAAGATGCTCGAGCGCGCGTTCCGCAAGCGCAAGATCAACTTTGAGGTGGGCGCGCGCTTCGCCGGAGTCGAGAGCGTCGACAACGGGGTCCGGGTGTCGCTCGAGAACGGCAAGCAGATCGAGGCCGAGCTCCTCCTCGTGGCAGTCGGCCGGGGGCCGGTCTCTCAGGAGCTGGGCTACGAGCAGGTCGGTGTGGAGATGGAGCGCGGCTTCGTCAAGGTCGACGAGCACTGCCAGACCAGCGTCGCCACGATCTCCGCCGTCGGCGACCTGATTCCCACGCTGCAGCTCGCGCACGTCGGCTTCGGCGAGGGGATCCTCGTCGCCGAGCGGATCGCCGGCCTCGACCCGGCACCCATCGACTACGACGGGGTCCCCAAGGTCACCTACTCCGAACCCGAGGTGGCCTCCGTCGGCGTCACCGAGGCGCGAGCCAGGGAGAAGTACGGCGACGAAAACGTCGAGACCATCACCTACGACCTGGCGGGCAACGGCAAGAGCCAGATCCTGCGAACGGCTGGCTTCGTCAAGCTCGTCCGCCAGAAAGACGGACCGGTCGTCGGCATCCACATGGTCGGAACCAGGGTCGGCGAGCTGGTGGCCGAAGCCCAGCTGATCTACGGGTGGGAGGCCTACCCGGACGACGTTGCCTCGCTCGTCCACGCCCACCCCACCCAGACCGAGGCCGTCGGAGAGGCGCATCTCGCCCTGGCCGGCAAGCCCCTGCACGCCCACGGCTGAGCCGCCGGCACTGACGAGAAGGAGCCCCATGTCGCACTCGGTAACCATGCCGGCCCTCGGCGAGAGCGTCACCGAAGGCACTGTCACCCGATGGCTCAAGCAGGAGGGCGAGCAGGTCGAGGCCGACGAGCCGCTGCTCGAGGTGTCCACCGACAAGGTCGACACCGAGATCCCCTCCCCCGCCTCCGGAGTTCTGCAGCGCATCCTGGTCGCCGAGGACGAGACCGTCGCCGTCGGCGCCGAGCTCGCCGTCATCGGTGACGGTGACGCCCCGCAGGGCGGAGATTCGCAAGGCGGGGAGCAACCGGCCGAGCAGGCCCAGGAGCAACCGGCCGAGGAGCCGCAGCAGGCCGGCGACCAGCAGGCGGACGACCAGTCGGCGAAGGACGAATCCGCTGAGTCCAAGGACCAGGAGTCGGAGC